>SKHR01000160.1 GCA_007116865.1 Marinospirillum sp.
CTCATCAGACACTCCGTTTAACAGTGAATGACCTGCCACGCACACATTCGTGCTGGAGCAGGTGATTTAAGTTGAACGGGCGCCGTTGACGATTACTTCCTGCATTGAGCCTGACAGACAAAAAAGCTGCTGCAGCGCCCCTCAAGGCAGGGATAGGTGTCGGTGACATTCAGATCACCGACTTGGGTTCAGTATAGCCTGAGCATAAAAAAACTGCAGCTCAGTCTAGTCGCAACGGCGGTAAATCAAATCCCATACGCCATGGCCGAGTTTTTCACCGCGTAGCTCAAACTTGGTCAGCGGGCGACTGTCCGGGCGGGGCACAAAATCTTCACCAGCCGGTGCCGTGTTTTGGTAACTGGGGGCGGCATTCATCACGTCGCGCATGTGTTCAGCGTAGGCTTCCCAGTCGGTGGCGAGGTGAAAACGACCGCCGATTTTCAGTTTCCTGCGGATGGTTTCCACAAAAGGTGGCTGCACGATGCGGCGTTTGTGGTGTTTCTTTTTTGGCCAGGGATCGGGGAAAAACAGCTGAAACAGATCAATCGACTCATCAGCAAAACACTGATTGAGCACCTCGACCGCATCGGCTCGATAAACTCTCAGGTTCTGGATGTCCAGATCTCCGGCTTCACACAGGAGTTTGCCGACGCCGGGCAGGTGGACTTCGATGCCGACAAAATCATGATCTGGCATGGCCTGGAGTTGGGCCAGCAGGGAGGCACCCATGCCAAAGCCGACTTCGACCACCAGCGGTGCAGTTCGGCCAAAGACGCTGGCGGCATCAAATGGCCCTGCTTCCAGGGTGCAGCCGTACTTGGGCAGGAATTCATCAATGCCACGTTGTTGGGCAGCGGTCATACGGCCCTGGCGCAGGACAAAACTTTTGATGCGCTTGTCATGAATGGCATCATCGGCGCGGTCATGTTGGCTGCTGGGCAACTGGTCGGGCGTCTGGCTCATGAATGGATGAGTCCTTGCAAGGGTGAGCTGGCACTGGCATAGGCTTTTTTCGGCATCCGCCCCGCCAGGAAGGCTTCGCGTCCGGCTTCCACGGCTTTTTTCATGGCGCTGGCCATGAGCACCGGATTGCGTGCGTGGGCAATGGCCGTATTCATCAGCACCCCATCGCAGCCCATTTCCATGGCAACAGCGGCGTCGGAGGCAGTACCCACCCCGGCATCGACCAGCACTGGCACCTTGGCCTCTTCCATGATCAGGCGAATATTGTGGGGGTTGAGAATGCCCAGGCCGGAACCAATCAGCGAACCCAGTGGCATGATGGCAATACAGCCCATGGCTTCGAGTGCCTGGGCAGCGATTGGATCATCGTTGCAATAAACCATGACTTCAAAGCCATCGGCGATCAGGGTTTCGCAGGCATCCAGCGTTTCGCGCATATTGGGGTAGAGGGTTTTTTGATCCCCCAGCACTTCCAGCTTGACCAGTGAGTGGCCGTCGAGCAGTTCACGGGCCAGCTGGCAGGTGCGTACGGCATCTTTGGCGGTATAACACCCCGCGGTATTGGGCAGCAGGGTGTAACGCTCGGGTGAGATCACATCCAGCAGGTTGGGTTCACCTGGGTTCTGGCCGATGTTGGTGCGTCGGATCGCGACGGTCACGATTTCTGCGCCAGAGGCTTCAATCGCGGCGGCGGTTTCATTCAAGTCCTGGTATTTTCCGGTTCCCACCAGCAAGCGTGAATGAAAGGTACGGGTGCCGAGGGTAAAGGTATCCTGATGGCTCATTTTCGGTCTCTTGGTTTTATCCACCGCCAATCGCGTGGACGATTTCAATCTGATCGCCGGGCTGAATCAGCGTCTGCTGATGTCGGCTTTTAGGCACGATCTGCTGGTTTAGCTCAACCGCCACTCGTCGCCCTTGCAGTTGCAAATGCTCCATCAATTCGGCAAGGTTCATGGCGCGTGGCAGTTGGCTGGGTTCTCCGTTGAGCTGAATTTGCATGGCTGAACTCCCTCATGAGGGGAGGCAGTTTAGCGGATTTTGGCGCAAAGTTTAACGAGGGATGACAAACCGTTGGGCTGCAAACCGCGTTCAGGGGTTCCTGTCGATTCTGGGAGGCCGGATGGTAAAACACAATCAGTCTCAGGCCTTGTGGCTGGCCCTTGGCGCAGTCGCCTGTTGGTCAACAGTGGCCAGCGCCTTCAAGCTGACTTTGGCTCATTTCAGTGTGTGGCAGCTACTGCTGGTTGCAGCAACCACTTCGGTGGTTTTTTTGTGGCTGTTGCTTGCCTGGCAGGGCAAGGCCAATCAGGTCTGGCGTAATCTGGTAGACCGACCGAAATTTTATCTGCTGTCAGCATTACTCAATCCGGTGCTTTACTACTGGGTGTTGCTGGGTGCTTATGACCGCCTGCCGGGCCAGCAGGCTCAGGCGATCAACTATACCTGGGCGATCACCCTGAGTTTATTGGCGGTGCCTTTTCTGGGCCAGACCCTGGCTCGCAGGGATCTGCTTGCAGTGCTTCTGGGTTACCTGGGTGCCTTGGTGATCGCGACTCAGGGGGATTTGTTGGGTTTGAATTTTACCGATGGCTGGGGGGTGTTGATGGCTCTGGCTTCCACCTTGGTATGGTCAGCCTATTGGATTTTGAATGTCCGCCATCATGGGGATCCGTTGATCGGCTTGACGCTGAACTTTAGCCTTGCGTTGCCGGTGATTCTAGTGCTTACCTGGCGGTTTTCTGATTTTCAGATGCAGGCTTGGCAGGGCTGGTTTGGTGCGATTTATCTGGGTCTGTTTGAGATGGGGGTTGCTTTTGTGCTTTGGCTGATGGCCATGCAGCGCGCCGAAAGCACCGCCAGAATTGCCAACCTGATCTTTCTGTCTCCCTTTGTGTCCTTGTTCCTGCTTTATTTCCTGGTGGGTGAGCCGATCGCGCTGGCAACCCCAGTTGGCCTGCTATTGATCCTGCTGGGGCTGGGGCTGCAACGTAGGCAGGGTAAGCGAGCTTAGGGCTTAGGAGGCACGGAGTAGGTCGCGACCACGTGTGCAACGGGTTCTTTTTGTTGCTCGGAGTAAAGAGTGACTTCACCAATCACAAGTCGTTTCCCCAGCTTGAGCAGTTTGGCCTGGGCCAGCAGAGCCTGGTCGGCGGAGGGCTTGTTGAGGAAGTGGCAGGTAAAGTCGGTTGTCACCGCTAAGGCAACCGGGCCAATTCTGGATAGTATGGCCACATACAAAGCCACGTCAGCCAAGGCCATGAGCGTAGGCCCGGAAACCGTGCCGCCAGGGCGCAGATGGGTCGTATCTACTGGTTGGCGAAGGGTTGCACCCGCTTCCGTGACTTCGATGATTTCTCCCTGATATTGTGGAAATTCACGCGCTAAAAATTCGGTCAAGGCCTGTTTGTTCATTTGGATGGGGTGTGACATGTCTGGGTCTACCAAGTGAATGAGTCTTTAAGTTAAAGCGCATGCTGAAGGCAAACAAGGCCAAAGCCTGACTTGCGGGTCAGTCGGTGAGGTCGCGAGAGCCGATTTTGCCGTTCATTTCCTGAGCCAGCTCAATGGCGAAGTTGTCGGTCATGCCACCAATAAAGTCGAGCACACGTCGATAGCTGGCGTAGAGGGTCCAGTCCTTTTCCGGCATGTTCTCGCCGATCAGTTCGAGCACGCGGCGTTGTTTGAAGCCCAGGCCTTGCGGGGAGGAGTGCAGTGCATTGCAGGCTTCACAAAAGGTTTCCAGCAGGGTGCCCAGGGTGGTGTAAGCACCAATTTCCAGCTTGGCTTTACGCTGATGGCGGAAAATTCGTTCACGAGCCAGCACCTTGGCTTGGCGCACCCCTTCGCTGATCGCGGGCGAACAAATATCAATCAGGTCTGGCTCAAACGCTCCCTTGAGCAGGGCGTCTTGCTGGGCAACAAAGGTAGCCGCTGCGGCATCGACCATTTTTTCCATGGCATGGCCGCGCAGGGCGGCGATTTGGCGGCGTCTGGAAGCCTGTTGATAGTCGGCAAAGTTAGCCGGTTCGCCGCCACCGATTTGTTTAAGAATGTCCGCAACTTCATGAAATTGGAGGATTTCCATTTCCAGGCCGTCTTCAAGATCCAGCAACGCGTAGCAGATGTCGTCAGCGGCTTCGACCAGATATACCAGCGGGTGGCGAGCCCAGGCAAAATCAGCGGTCTGTTTGAGACCAAGCTGAGTAGCAATATCCGTAAGCAGATGTTTTTCTGATTGAAATGCAGAAAACTTGCCGCGCTTGCCCGCATGTTCGACCGTCCAGGGGTATTTGAGCATGGCGCCCAGCGTGGCGTAGGTCAGGCGCATACCGCCGCCGAACTGGTTGTACTCAATCTGGGTGACAACCCGCAACCCTTGGGCATTGCCTTCAAAGGTCAGCAGATCCAGGCGCTCGTTGCCGGACAGACCGGAGAGCTGCCCAGCCTGATCTGCCTGGCGAAACCAGTCCTGAATGGCATACTCTCCGGCATGACCAAAAGGCGGGTTGCCAATATCATGTGCCAGGCAAGCGGCCTGAACCATCACCCCCAGGTCGGCTGGCCCAGCCCAGGGAGGAAGCTGGTCACGCAGCTGTTCAGCGACTCGCATCCCCAGGCTGCGGCCCACACAGCTGACTTCCAGTGAGTGGGTCAGTCGAGTATGGACGTGATCATTGCTGACCAGGGGATGGACCTGGGTTTTACGCCCCAGGCGGCGAAACGAGCCGGAAAAGATGATCCGGTCATGATCCTTGTGATAGGGGCTGCGCCCGGTTTCTTCACGTGAGTCATGACGGCGCCCCAACCGCTGAGGGGTCAGCAGTTGGGGCCAGTTCATCTTGCCGGAGGTGTTCATGTGCTCAGAAGTTCAAGCGAAAGCCGAGGTGCAGGCCGCTTTCCAGTTTGCCGCTAAAGTCATCGTGTTTGACACGCAGGTAGCGATAGCCCAGAAACACATCGGTGTTGGCCAGTACCCGATAAGCGGCACGTGCGCCCACTTCATAGAGGTGGTCTGTATCACCGAAGCTGGTGATTTTGGGGGCATACCAGGCATACCCGCCCAAAGACGCATGGGTCATGCCGGGGATCACATGATAGAAGAGGCCGCCGACGGCGACCGCAGCCCCAGTGCTGGAGTTGGGGCCATCAAAAAGGTAAGTACGGGCACCAATGGCGGCACGGTAGGTTTGCTGGTCGGTTTCCACCCCTTGAATACCGATAGTGCCGACCGTGGCAGAGCTGGAATTCTGTTCGCTATAAAGCAGCCCGACATTCATGTGTAGATTGTAAGCCGTTGCAACGGGGCGATCATACTCGGCATGAATGGCTTCATTGTTGATCGAAGCTTCAAGGGAGCCCGGTGCAAAGGCAAACCCCTGTGCTTGGACTTGGGTGCTGGCGAGCAGCAGGCCGGTGACGGTCACAGCAAGGCGTGCTTTAAACGACATGGCAGGTTTCCTATGGTTGATTTGAAATCGGTTCAGACCCCATAAGCCTCTCGGTAGGCCTGGATCGCAGCCCGGTGTGGCTCAAGCGACGGGTCGAGTGCTAAGTACTCAAGGATATGTTGCAGCTGGATAATACTCAAGACAGGGACACCGAGATCCTGTTCTACCTCCTGAATCGCAGAACGCTCCCCGGCCCCTTTTTCCTGGCGATCAAGAGCGATGATCACACCGCTGAGTTTGGCGCCTTCGGCTTCAAGCAGGGGCAGGACTTCACGGATGGCGGTACCGGCAGTGATCACATCATCAATCAGTACAACCCTTTGCCCTTGCAGGCTGGCACCAACCAATTGACCGCCCTCGCCATGATCCTTGGCTTCTTTACGGTTGAAAGCATAGGGGGTGGGGCGCTGATATTCGCTGGCCAATAAAGTGGCGGTACTGGCCGCCAAGGGGATGCCTTTGTAAGCGGGGCCAAATAAAACATCAAAAGCCAGCTGACTATTGACCAGGGCCTGAGCATAGCTGTGCCCGAGGCGGTAGAGTGCCTCACCGGTATTGAATAGACCGGCATTAAAAAAGTACGGGCTGACTCGACCTGATTTAAGGTGAAACTCACCAAAGCGCAACACCTGTTGCTGGATCGCAAATTCGATAAAGTCTTTTTGATAGTCCTGCACAATCATTCCCCAAAAGTATTAACCTCAGGTATCA
>SKHR01000104.1 GCA_007116865.1 Marinospirillum sp.
GAAGCAGAGCGTCAGCGTCAGGAACAAGTCCGTCGTGAGGCAGAACAACGAGAAGCGGAGCGCCGTGAAGCTGATCGCCAGTTACAGCTTCAACGTCAGCGTGAAGAAGAGGCACGGCGTTTAAGTGAAGCAGAGGCCTTGCGTCAGCAGGAAGAGGCCATTCGCCGTGAGGCGGAAGAGCGTCGGCGTCGTGAGGCTGAAGCGCTGCGCCAGGAAGAACAGCGTATTCGTGAGCAGGCTCAGCGTGAGCAAGAACAGCGCCGGGCAGAGCAGGCAAGACAGGATACCGAGGCGGTTGCCAGTATGGAGCAAATAATCTTTAACATGATTTCGCGACAATGGACACGTCCACCCGGTATCAGTGAAGATTTAGAGGCGCGGGTTCAAGTTCATCTGCTCGGTTCGGGTGAGGTGAGTCACCTGAGTGTTACTCGCTCTAGCGGTAATGCTGCCTTTGACCGCTCAGCCCTGCAAGCCGTAGAGCGTGCAGCGCCTTTCCCGCTACTGCAACTGGAACCCAGGCAAAGAGATGCATTTCGTGTGGTTGACCTGATTTTTACACCGGAGGATCTGAGTCAGTGAAAAAGCAATGGGGTTTAAGTCTCGTGTTATTGGTCGGACTGTTCCTGAGCCAATGGGCGCAGGCCAATCTGACAATTCGTATCACTCAGGGCAATGATCAGGCAACCCCGATTGCGGTGGTGCCTTTTGCACGTGATGGGGTTGGGGTTTTGCCTGAAGATGTGGCTCAGATCATCAGCCAAAACCTGGAAAGAACCGGGCTTTTTGCACCGATTCCGCGTGAAGACCTGATCAGCCTGCCTTCTTCCGCGCGTGATGTGGTCTATCGTGATTGGCGTTTGCTGCGAGTCAACTACCTGATTGTCGGGCAGATTTCTCGTTCAGGTAATGAGCTGGAAATCCGCTATGAAGTATTTGATGTGGTGCGGCAAGAACGCCTAATGGCGGAACGCGTCACTGGTCGAACCGAAGCCTTGCGCGATCGCGCTCATTTTATCAGTGACCGAATTTACGAAAAGCTGACCGGGCAGCGCGGGATTTTTTCGACTCAAATCGCTTATGTGACTGCTGAAGCGCTGTCTGGGCGAGCAGAATACCGTTTCCGTCTGCATGTGGCCGACGCGGATGGCCAGCGTTCAAGAACCATTTTGACCTCGCATGAACCGATTCTGTCACCGGACTGGTCACCTGATGGACGCAGACTGGCTTATGTTTCTTTTGAACAGGGGCGTCCAGCGATCTTTATCCAGGAAATTGAAACCGGCGAGCGCTTTCAATTGACAAATTTTCGTGGCCTCAATGGGTCTCCAGCCTGGTCTCCAGATGGCCAGCGAATTGCCATGACCTTATCGCGCGATGGTCAGCCTGAAATTTACATCTATGAACTAGAACAGCGACGTCTGACACGGGTCACCAACCACTTTGCCATAGATACCGAGCCCAGCTGGTCACCCGATGGCCGTTATCTGGTTTTTACCTCCAGTCGCAGTGGTGGACCGCAGATTTATCGCGTCAATCTGTCTAATGGGGATATAGATCGGCTCTCATTTGAAGGCAACTACAACGCCCGAGCACGCTTTTCACCCGATGGCGATGAAATTTTTATGGTGCATCGAGACGCTGGAGGTGGACTATTCAGTATTGCCGGGCTTAATATTGAAACAGGGCGTATGCGTATCTTAACCACTTCACCTTTGGATGAGTCGCCAACCGTTGCGCCTAATGGGGCGATGGTGATGTATGCGCTCATGCAGGGTGAGCAGGGTGTGTTGGGAGTGGTTTCTACTGACGGACGTATTCGTTATGAGTTGCCAGCGGCACAGGGTGATGTTCGAGAGCCGGCCTGGTCGCCATTTTTGGATTAACGCTGTCTGTAACCTTATGTTATATTAACCTGGACAAGTATCTGCTTGCTGGGAAACCTGAAACAAAAACGTGGAGAAAACTATGGAACTGATGAAATACAGCAAACCCTTTGCACTGGCCGCTGTTTTAGCTTTGGTTGTTGGTTGTGGTGGTTCAACGCAAGAAGGTGTTTCTGAAGACGTCGTTGCGGATGAAGTGTTGGTCACTGATGAAGATGCACGTCGGGCAGAAGCAGAAGCAGCACGTCGTGAAGCGGCGGCCCGTGCAGAACAAATGCAGGCTGAAGCGGGTGCAATGCCTGAAATCTTCACGATTTACTTTGATTTCGACAAGTCCAACATTCGTAGCGAATTTTACGATGTGCTGAACGCGCATGCGGCTTATCTGATGGCGAACCCGAATGCTCGTGTTGTTTTAGAAGGTCACACTGACGAGCGCGGTACCCGTGAATACAACATGGCTCTGGGTGAGCGTCGTGGTCAGTCGGTTCAGCGTTACCTGTCACTGCAAGGTGTTGCTTCCAGCCAGATGGAAGTGGTCAGCTACGGCGAAGAGCGTCCAGCGGTTCGTGGTACAACTCGCGAAGCCCATGCCCAGAACCGTCGTGTAGAGTTTAACTACCGTTGATTCAGGGAGCTCTACCGTGTCATTGAACTTGACAGGTCTGAGCGACACAAAAAAGCAGGGGGCACTTTTTGCCCCCCGTTTTTTATGTGCTGCCGTCCTTTTGTGTGTTTTCCCCTTGGCAAGTCATGCCAATACCGGCGTCTCGACCGGTGCCTATGCTCAGTTGCTGATGCAGCTGGATCAACTGCAAAGTGAAGTGCAAAGCCTGCGCAATCAAGTCGAACAGCAGGAGCGCACGATTCAGCAGATGCAAGAACAGCAACGCAACCGCTACCTGGATCTGGATCAGCGTGCACAAGAGCATGCGCAACGCCTTACTCGTTTGGAAGAACAGCGTCCAACGGCGACTCAAACAACCTTGCCTCAGGCGGCCGTCAGTGCTGAACCTCAAGCTGAACGGGTGACCCCAGCCAGTGGATCAAGCGCGCGTGATGATCGTGAAGCCTATGCAGAAGCCTATGCTTTGGTGCCCGAAAGACGCTTTGATGAGGCGATTCAGGCTTTTCAGGCATTTATCAGAAACTATCCTGACTCTCGTTTAGTTGGCAACAGCTACTACTGGATTGGCGAAATCCACCTGGCTCAAAACCGCACCCAGGAAGCAGAACGTATGTTTGATATTGTTCTGCAGCGTTTTCCTGACAGCTTTAAAGTCGCTGATTCAATGTATAAGCTGGCATTGATTTACTCCCGTTTTGGCGATGACGCGAAAGCACGCGGGATGATGGAAAAAATTCTCAGTGATCACCCAAATGAGCCGGCGGCAGCTTTAGCCCGATCCTGGCTTGGGCGTTGATACACTTTTTATTGTCAATACCAGCAGAGTGAGTTTTATGTCTTGTCATATCGATTATCAGGCACCGGATGACCTGCTGTCTGATCGTATCATTCTGGTGACCGGTGCCGGTGACGGAATCGGTCGTGCTGCCGCCAAGGGTTTCGCCAGCAAAGGCGCAACGGTCATTTTGCTTGGGCGTACACTGAGCAAGCTGGAAGCCGTTTATGACGAAATTGAAGCCGCTGGTGGTCCTCAACCAGCCATTTATCCGTTGAATTTTGAAGGCGCCAGCTGGCCGGACTATCAAAACATGGCGGACAAGCTGTATGAAACTTTTGGTTGCCTTGATGGTGTGCTCCACAATGCCGGCATTCTTGGCAAGATCACCCCCTTGCAGTCCTACAATCCGCAGTTGTGGCAAGAAGTCATGCACGTGAACTTCAATGGCCCGGTGATGATGTTGCAGGCGTTGATTCCCTTGTTGCAGGCGTCTCAAGACGCTTCTGTGGTGCTGACTTCGTCATCCGTTGGGCGTCAGGGCCGTGCTTTTTGGGGCGCTTATGCCTGTTCCAAGTTTGCGCTGGAAGGTTTTTCTCAGGTGATGTCACAGGAACTGGAAAATATCAGTGCTGTTCGCGTGAACACTTTGAATCCTGGCGCAACCCGTACGCAGATGCGTGCGGTGGCCTATCCCGGTGAAAACCCTGCCAATCTGCGAACGCCTGAAGAGATTTTACCCACCTATTACTACTTGATGGGCCCTGACAGTCGCGGATTCACAGGGCAGCAGTTTGATGCTCAACCTAAAAAATAAGCTGTAGGAGTGTGCTGATGATCCGCAAAGCGGTTCTTCCGGTCGCTGGTCTAGGCACGCGCTGCCTCCCTGCCAGCAAAGCGATCCCTAAAGAAATGATGACGGTCGTTGACCGCCCCGTGATTCAATGGGTGGTCGAAGAAGCCATCGCCAGTGGCATCACCGAAATCATTCTGGTGACCCATAGTGCCAAAAAAGCCATTGAAGATCACTTTGATGTCCACTATGAGTTAGAAACCGAGTTAGAAAAACGCGGTAAAACTGATGCGTTGAAAGCGCTACGTGAGTTGTTGCCAGACTCGGTTCGGGTGATCAGTGTTCGCCAGGGGCGTGCGCTGGGTTTGGGGCATGCCATTTTATGCGCTAAAGCTGTGGTCGGTGATGAGCCTTTTGCGGTGCTCTTGCCGGACGTGCTGGTGGCGGCTGAAAAAGACCAGCCACAAGCCGATCTCAAACAGCTGTGTGCCCGTTATGAAGGATCGGGCAAAGCCCAGATTCTGGTGGATGCCGTGCCAACCGATCAGGTTGATCAATATGGCATTGCTGAGCTGATGCAGGGGTGTGAGCTGGCGCGGGGTGAGGGCATCGGCTTGCGCTCGGTGATTGAAAAACCCAGTCCGGCACTGGCTCCGTCCAACCTGGCCGTAGTGGGGCGTTACGTGCTGCCCGCAGAGATTTTTAGTTACCTGGAAAAAACTCGCCCAGGCGCAGGCAATGAAATTCAGCTGACAGACGCGCTGGATGCGCTGCTCCAGTCCAAAGGGGCGGAGGCTTACTGCATGCAGGGTCGTACCTACGACTGTGGCAATAAGCTGGGTTATTTGCGGGCCACTCTGGCTTATGCGCGTGACCATGCCGAGCTGGGTGACGGATTTATGCGTTTACTGGATGAGATTCAGAGGCCGTTATGAAGCTTCAGGTGATCGGACACAACCTTTGCGCTCAAGTGACCGCCGCTGCGCTGGCATCAACCGGCCATCAGGTGGGCCTCGTAGTGACCGATACCGTGCACCATCAGGCATTACAGCGTGGACGATCCCTATGGAAAGAACCGGGTCTGGATGGTTTGTTACTCGATCAAATTCAGACTGGGCGCTTAGAGTTGCTTGATCAGGCGGACTCAGTTCCCCGGGTGGTTTTTTTTGCCCTTGAACCGAATCAAATGGGGCTGGCGCAAGCTCGGGTGGCTGATTTAGCTAAGACTCCGGAAGCGCCTTGCCTGGTGATCAATCAAAGCACTTTTCCGGTGGGCAGTTGTGAGGTTTTACAGCAGGTGCTGAATCAGCACTCCAGCCCAACTGCGGCGCATCAGCGCGCGGTTGTCTGCCTGCCTGACCTGCTTCAAGAAGGTGCTGCCATCGCTGCTTTTACCCGCAGTAATCGTCTGTTGCTGGGTTGTGATCATGAGTGGGCCGAGCTGCTGGTGCGCGAGATATTGCGTCCCTTCAACCGCCGTCGAGATCACGTGAAAGTCATGAGCCCGCGTGAAGCGGAGTTCACCAAACTGGCCATCACCGGCATGCTGGCAACTCGTTTGAGTTTTATGAATGATCTGGCCAATCTTGCGGATACCCTGCAGGTTGATATTGACCAGGTTCGCCAGGGCATGGGCGCTGATGAGCGGATTGGTGAGCATTATCTCTATCCTGGTTGTGGTTTCGGTGGCCAGAGTTTTTCTCGTGATGTGATAAGTCTGGCCGATACCCTGGAAACCAGTGGGGTCGGGTCAGAGCTGCTCGAAGAAGTTCTGGCCATCAATGAGCGCCAGAAAGAAGTGCTGTTTCGTAAGCTTTGGTGTCATTTTGAAGGGCGGGTTCAGGGCAAAACCTTTGCGATCTGGGGTGCAGCCTTCAAGCCGGGCAGTGACCGGATCGATAATGCCCCGGTTTTGCGTTTGTTAGAGGCACTCTGGGCACAGGGCGCCAAGGTGCGCATCCATGA
>SKHR01000228.1 GCA_007116865.1 Marinospirillum sp.
ACCCTGGCGCTATCCTTGTTTCACACCACCTTTAATGTGCTGAACGTCGTGGTTCTGTTCGCCTTTGTGCCTTATCTGGTGAGGTTTGTGGAAAAAATCCAGCCAGATCGTGGCGGTGAAGATGAAGAGTTTCACCTGCAATATATCAGTGCGGGCATGATGACTTCACCCTTGTTCTCGGTCGAGCAGGCACAGAAAGAAGTACAAATTTTTGCCGGTATCATCGAGAAAATGCACACCAAAGTCAGTGCTCTGTTATTTGATCCCGAAGTGGATCGGGAGGCACTGAGCAAGCAGCTACACAAGCATGAAAAGGCGACAGATCAACTGGAAATAGAAATTTCAGACTATCTGGTGCGCATCAGTGAAAGAACCCACTTGGAGCACTCGCTGACTGAACGTATCCGCAATATGCAAAGCATGATCAATGATCTGGAGCGCATTGCCGATATTTATTATCAGATCACCAAGCTGTCGGACAAACTCTATGCCTCCAAGTCAGACTGGCCGGAAGAGGCCTTTGATGAAATCAAGGTCATGATGGAAGGGCTGCACGCGGCCATTGATAATATGGTGCAAAATGTAGCCAAGGAACCTTCGCAGGTACGTCTGGAAGAAGCGGTTGCGCTGGAGAAGAAGGTCAACAAGCTGCGTAAACAGTTCCGCAAGAATCACTATGCCCGCTTGGAAAATGGCAACTACTCCCCCAGAGCCGGGGTGGTGTTTATTGACGCACTCAACCGTTTAGAGCGCATCGGTGATCACGTGATCAATGTCAACGAGTCTGCCTCTGGGCACCGTTTAGGGACTAAACGCTAATCGCTTTTACCTTCGAAGGCTGCTCTAATTAAGATGAGCAGCCTGACGAAAAACCGGATGCCTCTTGTCTCGGTTTTGGGTGCTCTTTTGGCGGCTGGACAAATAGGCTAAAGCGATGCTGAGTGATGAATGACATCGATTGAACGTAACGCTTTCCCACTGACAGTATTTTTACTCGCAGCATTACTGCTGGGACTTTTGTTCGTGGGTGTTGGCAGCTATGTTCAATACCAGTCAGAACAAAGAGCCGAGCGCAGCCTTGATATTCATGCGAGTGCTTTGCGTCTTGGTTTTGAAGGGGCTTTGCTGGATGCCGAGCAGCAAATGCTGAGTTTGGCGACCCTGATCGCTGAAGATGACAGGGTGCAGTCCCTATTCGCCGATGGAGTCAGTGCCTTAATTGAAGGCGACACCAGTCGGACGGATTATTACCGTACTGAGTTGCTGACCTTGCTTGAGCCTCGTTGGAACACCATGCAAGAGCGTTTCGGTTTGCGTCAGTTACAGTTTCACTTATCCCCCTTTGCCACCTCCTACTTGCGGGTTCACCAGCCAGATCACTTTGGTGATCAATTGGAAGCGATCCGCCCACTGGTTTCCTCGGTACAGGCGGATCATCAGCCGCGTACTGGTTTTGAGATTGGTCGGATTTATTCGGGTATTCGCGGTGTGGTGCCCGTTTATTCACCTCAGAGCGAAATGCTAGGGACGCTGGAAGCGGGCACCGCTTTTGATGATTTGCTCGAGCGACTGGATCGCCAATGGGATGCTGGTTTTGCGGTTTTGCTTCGTGAAGAGCATATTGATAATGCGGTCTGGATCGGTCAACGTCATCTAAGTGGCCCTCAGCTAACCTCTGAGTGTGGCTGTTATCTGGAAGCCTTTACCCGAGACCAGGTTTTTAGCTGGCTTGAGCAATCCAAGCTGCCACGTGTCGAGGGGGCAGAAAGCCGATCTATACTGCTGGCTGATGAAGCAGGTAAAGCCTGGCAGGTGATTCGACTTGGGTTGAGAGACTATGCCGGACAGCTGAATCCAGACAAGCCAAATGTGGGTTCTATTGTGATTTGGATTGACCGCACTGAGTGGTTGGCAGAGCATCAGAAGAACCGCCTGGATCGAATTTATCTGCTTCTTGCCGCATTTTTAATGGCACTGGCTTTACTCTACGTCGTGGTGTTGTGGGGGCGTCAGCGCCTACAGCGACGTATCATTCAGGCTACCCAAGCGCTTAAAGAAAAAAACGAGTTATATCGATCCGTTGCAAAAGCCTTATCTGAAGGTATCGTGCTGCAGGACAAAGACGGCCATATTTTGGCGAATAATCCAGCGGCAGAAACTATTCTGGGCCTTAATCAAGAACAGCTAAAAAAACGGACATCTGCCGACCCGGAGTGGCAAGCAATTCATGAAGATGGAACACCTTTTCCTGCAGATCAGCACCCATCAATGCGCTGCCTTAGAACCGGGGAGTCAATCCGCCAAGTGGTCATGGGTCTTGCGCTACCGATGGGAGAGCGACGCTGGATCAGCATCAATGCAGAGCCGCTCCGTTCAGAGCCGGGTGCGATGCCTTATGCAGTGGTGACTTCGTTCACTGATATAACTCACCAGCGTGCCGCTGAGCAGGCACTAAAAGTCAGTGAGGAGCGCTACAGGACTGCTTTAGAATCAATCAATGATGGACTCTGGGAAGCAGACCTGCTGACGGGTCAAGTTCACTGGGATAAGCGTTGTTATGAGATCTTTGGCTACAAGGATCAGTCATTTGAAGTAACTGTAGATGCCTGGTTTGACTCAATTCATCCAGATGATCGTCAAAGAATAGAGGCGGTGCTTGAGCAGCACCTGCAGACTGGTGAGCTCTATCTGATTGAGTATAGGGCGCGCTGTGCAAATGGACATTGGTTATGGGTTGAAGGCAAAGGCAAGGTGACGGAGTGGTATGACGATCAGCCTGCCAAGATGATTGGTACAGCAACAGATATTACCCGGCGTAAAGAAGCCGAAGAAGCCCTGCAGTACTTGGTTGTTACAGACAGTTTGACCGGTTTATCGAATCGACATTACTTTTTCGAACAAATTCATAAGACCTGCGCTCGCTTTAAGCGCCATCAAGATCAACCTGTTTGCGTGATGATGCTCGATATTGACTACTTTAAGCAGATCAACGACTGCTATGGCCATGCAGCGGGTGACCAAGTGCTGGCGACTTTTGCTCGTTTGCTGCGTAAAAATCTCCGTGAGACAGACCTTGCGGCAAGAGTTGGTGGTGAAGAATTTGCTTTGCTCTTGTATGACACGACCTTAGCTGGTGCTACTGAGTTAGCTGAGCGGATCAGAGTTGAGGTTGAAAGGACGGCTTTTCAATATGAAGATCAGATGATATCTGTCACCGTGAGCATCGGGCTGGCGGAAATTACTCTTGGCCAGCGCTGTGGTGAGGATGATCTAAGGCGTGCAGATAAAGCGCTGTATCAGGCCAAGCACCAAGGTCGAAATTGTGTGGTGCTGGCCGCCGCCAAGTGATCTGCTTCGCAAGCCGAAGCAGAAATGCTATGAGCGACGCACACCTGGCCCGGTCACACCATCAAGCCCCAGTTCAAACAGGCTTTGAGCCGCTTCTGCATCAGCCACCCCCTCAGCAATCGCTTTGATACCCAGTGAGTGACACAGGGTGACCATGTTGCGCAGGATGCCCTGCTGCTGGTAGTTATGCTGGATGTTTTCGCTCAGGGTGGCACTGAACTTAATGTAAGCCAGCCCTAGATCCTGCAAGTCGGAAAGCCGGGTAAAACGCAGGTCAAGGTGTTCCAGGCCGATCTTGCAAGGCGTGTGCTGAAAGGCTTTGCACAGGCTGCGAAAACCTTGTAAATCCTGCACTACGATTTCTTCGGGTACTTCTAACCAGAGGTCTTTAGCCGCCTCGGGGTGCTGACTCAGGCACTGGTCCAACTCGGCAATAAAACGTGCATCAGTCAAAGACTGCGGGGATATGTTGACCGCGATGGGGTGAGCCTGGTCTTGTATTTCCAGCAATGCGGCTTTAACCACAGCCAGATCCAGCGCAAGCGTCATTTGTAGACGGGTGATCCAGGGCATGTACAGGCTGGCGGTTTGCCATTGTCCACCGAGCCAGAGGCGTGAAGGTGACTCAAAATGTATCAGCGCTCCCTGTTCATCCAGCACAGGGAAATGTCCCAGATTGACGCCGTGCAGTAGTGATTTGTCGAGCGCTTGACGCCATTCATCATGACTCTGATACAGCGCATCAGCTTGACTTGTTGAGTGGATGGTCAGCGGTGTCTGTTTGAGCTCGCCGTCAGCCAATGCCGCATCTAGGTTAGCCAGCAGGTTGGCCAGGGTATCCTTGGAGGAGAAGTCAGTCAGAGCGATTGGAAAGTGAGCCAGGATGTCTTTTTGCTGGGCGTATTTTTGCAGTTGTAATGACAGGTCTGTGAGCGTGGTTTCTACCCCGTGACTCTGTGCGCTGAACATCAGAGCAAAGTCTCCACCATTGAGCCGCCCGACAATCAGATCCGGATACTGGTTGATCAGCTCGTGAAGCTGTCGGGCCGTTTCCAATAGCAGCTGATCAGCTTCACGTCGCCCCAGTACCTGATTGATGCGTTGTAAATTTTGGACGCGCAAAAGGGCAATAGAGCCCGTTGACTGCACCTCTTCACTGATCAGTCGGTTGCGTAACAAGGAAATAAACGTGGTTCGATTCAGGCAGCCGGTCATTTCATCCTGTTGCAGCTTTTTGCGTAGCTGATCGACTTTTTGGCTTTCCGTGTCGAGCAGGTGTTTGACTGTCGCCGAGAGCTGGTTCATCGCACTCACTACTTTTTTAAGCTCGGTTGTGCGCGGCGCTTGTGTGGTGATAAAGCGTCGCTGCCCAATGGCTCTTGCCTGACTGATCACCTGACCAAGGGGGCGGCGAATCCAGTGTGTGAGTGCCCAAGCGAGGCTGAAACTGAGTAAAAAAACGGCCAGGTACCCCAGCAGCAGCTGTCGAAACTGATACCACAAAGCCATGTGTGCGTAGTGGGTTTGCGCTTGCAGGGTGAGGGTTAGTGGTGGATGTTCTGCAGACATCACCAGAGCTTGGGCGGGCTCAATCCCTAAGCCACTGACTTGAATAAACCATTGGGGTGCAGGTTTTTCACTGGTATAGCTGTGACGCTCGGCTAAAACCTGCCCTTGATCATCACTGAGTTGGATGAATTGATAGTGACCACTGCCAAAAAAAGCACTGAGGTAGAGGGGGTGGTGATCAGGATGAGAACCTGTCTGGCTGAGAATCAAGGCCAGCGCATTGGCGGCGTCCTGGCTTTGCAGATTAAGTGTTGCCTGCATGTAGCTGCGATTGGCTTGAAAACTAACCAAAAGGTTTAAGCTCAGGGTGATCAGAATCACCAAAAGAATAGCGGCCCATAACTGTTTGATCAGGGACATGAGGCACTCCAGCACTCAGCGGTTGGGGGGGTCAGCACTTAAAAGTTCTTTGACCATCATACTTATCGTTTGATTGTAAGCAAGGTTAACAGGGATTGCTGCACTTGTCTGATATGATCCGTTTGCATGGCTAAAAACACGGATTTGATGATGTTCTTTTTCTCGCTCGGATTACATTTCGTTACAGTAGAGTGGGAACCTCAGCCTGGGAGTCTTGTCCCGAATAGGGCAACTTTTAAAAAATGAGGTTATAGATGAAGCATTTAACAAAACTGATGGTCATGGGTGTTTTTTTGATGGGTCTGTCTGGCTGGGCGATGGCGCAGGCAGATGCTGCGCAGGGCATGCAGCAACAGCAGCAGGTTGAAATGAATTTCTCTGATACCGAGTTACAAAAGTTTGTTGCCGTGCAGCCTGCGCTTGAAAATATTCGTGAAGATTACACTGGCCGACTGGATGCCGCGGCAGACCAGGAAGAAGCCAACCAGCTTCAACAGGAGGCCGGTCAATTGATGGTTGACGCGGTCATGGATGAAGGCCTGGATGTGGATACCTACAACAATATCGCCATGGCGCTGCAAGCAGACCCTGAGCTGCGTGATCGGGTTGAGCAAATGATGAACTGATCCACAGGGGTGGTGCAGAGATAAAAGAGCCGGCAATTTGCCGGCTCTTTTACTTTAGAGCGCAGAGCGTCCGTTCGACATTAACCGGCTTGCTGGGCTTTTAGCTGCAAGCGGCGGCGGTGCAGTACTGGCTC
>SKHR01000003.1 GCA_007116865.1 Marinospirillum sp.
CGGTGCGGCTCCCGGTGATCTGATGGCCATTTTGGAAGCACTGAAACAGGCGGGCGCACTCAATGCCCAACTGATTGTGATTTGAGGTAAAGCTCATGATACCGGATCCTTCTGCCACTTATGCCCGCGCTCAGTCGTCTTATCACGACTTTCAGGGGCTGCGTGATCTGCGCCAGGGTGCGCAGCGGGATGATCCGGAAGCACTGAAAGAAGTCGCGCGTCAGTTCGAAGCCCTGTTCATTCAGATGATTCTGAAAAGTGCGCGCGATGCGGATCAGCTCATCGGTGGTGAAGACGGCCTGTTCAACTCTAATGAAATGAGCTTTTTCCAGGGCATGCTGGATGAGCAGTTCTCTCTGGCAATGGCTCAAGCCAATGGTGGCCAGGGCATGGGTCTGGCCGATGTGCTGGTGCAGCAATTGGCACGCACCCTACCGGATACAGAAGAAGCGGTTGCCTCGGCTGCCCAGGCACCTGAGTCAATCCGCCGAGGTGCAGCGACTTTGACCCAGGATGTGATGGAGCGTCTGGTACGTCAGCGCCTGGAAAATGCTCAGGCCCCTTATGCGGCGGCAGCGAATCCGAGTGAGACGGATCGTCAGGCAGCCGCCCAGGCGATTGAGGCGGCCCAACGTCCACCGATGCAGGCAGCGGGTGATGTGCGCGGGCGTGAACCTTTGGATATTCCGGGTCTGCCAGTGCGGGCAGACAAGCGTGCTTACTTCTCATCGCCAGCTGAGTTTGTGCGGCGTTTGTATCCCTACGCTCAGCAGGCAGCCGAACGCCTGGGTGTGGACCCTCGTTTGATGCTGGCTCAGTCAGCACTGGAAACCGGCTGGGGTCGTCACATGATCCCGCGTGAGGACGGCAGCAACAGCTTTAACCTGTTTGGTATCAAGGCAGACCGGCGCTGGGAAGGTGAGTCCGCAGAGGTGCAGACTCTTGAGTATCGCAATGGTCAGCCCCAGTCAGAGCGCTGGCCCTTCAGGGCTTATGAGTCTTTCGAGCAGTCGATGCAGGACTATGTGGACTTTTTGCAGAGCAATCCGCGTTATCGTCATGCCCTTGAGCAAGCTGAGAATCCACGTGCTTTTGCTCGGGGATTGCAGCAGGCGGGTTATGCCACCGATCCACGTTATGCCAACAAGATTTTGAACATTATGGATGGTGCAACCCTGAACCAGGCGTTGGAAGAAGCGGGCTTAGAGTAACCTCAGCCACCCACACAATGATTGATAGGTGAGACTATGTCGGATTTACTGGGTATCGGATTAAGCGGGCTGCGGGTCAGTCGCAATAATCTCAGTGTGACCGGCCACAATATCAGCAACATCGACACACCGGGTTTTTCTCGTCAGCGTGCGGTGCAGATCACCAACCAGCCTCAGGGCAGTGCCGGGGGTTATGTGGGTCGAGGTGCGCGCACCATCACCATCGAGCGCATTCAGGATCAGTACGTCAATCAGCAAATGCGGGTAGATACCTCGCGCCTGAAAGACACCGAAGCTTTTTTGCGCAATATTAATGAGCTGGATAGTCTGCTGTCTAATGAAAGCTCGGCATTAGGGCGGGCGTTGAACAGCTTTTTTGAGGCAACCCAGACGGTCATCAATGATCCACTGTCTCGCCCTGCACGCGAGTTGATGTTCAGCCAGGCCACCAGTGTCAGCCAGCGATTTAACACGGCTCAGTCACGCCTGAACGACCAGGCCAATAATATCAATACGCAGCTGCGTACTTATGCCCAAAGAGTCAATGAAATGACTCAGGCGGTCGCACAGCTGAATGCTGAAATCAAGGTGTATGAAGGCACGCGCAATCAGCCACCCAATGACCTGCTGGATCGACGCGATGAAAAACTGCGTGAGCTGAGTGAGCTGATTGATGTGACCGTGGTCGAACAGGATGCCCGCGATGTGCATGTGTTCATCGGCAATGGCATTCCGCTGATCGTGGGGGAGGATGTCAACAAGATTGAAGCCAGCCCCAGTCTGCAAGACCCTGGCCGTTTTAATATCAATCTGATCGACCGCCGTGGCAGCGCCATGGATGTGACCCGCATGATCACCGGTGGTGAGATGGGGGGGGTGCTACGTTATCGCACTGATACACTGGACCCAGCGATGAGTGAGCTGGGGCGCATCGCCATGGTGTTTGCCGGTGAGTTCAATAACCAGCATCGCTCCGGTGTTGATCTGGATGGCAATCAGGGTGAAGAGTTTTTCAGGGATGTGAATACGCGTGAGTATATGTTGGATCGCCTGCCTGGGATTCAAAGAACCGCACCGGCGGGTGTTTGGTTTGATCCTGAGGGTTTAGGAAAGCTGCCTGCACAGGAATTTAGTGTTAAACGCGTGGATGGAGAGTTCCTTCTATCTACCCACCCAGGTGGCCAGCGCTTAGCCGCTCCTTTTGCCACGATTGCTGATTTAAACACCCATCTGCAGGATAACTACGGTTTTCGTTTGACCGATGGTTCTGCCTGGACACATGGCGATCCACCGCCGGGTGATTTGGATGCCAGCCTGGCGCAGTTTAACGAAGCGCTCAACGAAGGCCTGTTGTTAGCGCCGACTCGTAATGGTGCCGCCGAGCTGGCGCGTTCGCCCCTGCTCAACTCCGCCAATAAAATTGCCTTGGCAGGACTGGCACCCGATGAAAACAATGTCAGCCGCGTGAAGCTGACTTATCAGGATCTGCCTTTCAATCTGACCCAGGCGGGCCTCAATGGGCATGAAGTTCGTGTGGTTGATGCCGGAGCCGGGACTTTTGAGCTGCTGGATAATACTGGTACTGCGACGGCAATCGCGGTCAACTATGATGCCGCCAATAGCACTCTGACCCTGGTTGATGCCGACGGGCTGGGCAATGACATAGTTCTTAATGTCAGCGGTGACGATTTTGTCGATGGTGATCGCTGGTTGCTGGAAGGGGCCGCCGGGGGAACCAATGGTGCGGCGCTGGCGGGCTTGCAGCTGGATAAACTGATTGATCAGACGGGCACAGGCTCCGGTGGTAGTTCTTTGAGCGAGGCCTACTCCATGCTGGTTGAGCGGGTGGGTATTCAAAGCTCCGAAGCGCGTACCGCGACCGAGGTCAATCGAGCGGTGCTCAATCAAACCACCGCCATGCGTGAGTCTGCCTCTGGGGTTAATATGGATGAAGAGGCCGCTAACCTGATACGTTTTCAACAGGCCTACCAGGCCTCAACTCAGATCATTGCGGCGGCACAACGGATGTTCGATACTTTGCTTGCCAGTGTTGGGAGGTAAACCATGATTCGTTTATCCACTTCGCAAATGTTCTATACCGGCCGCGATAACATGATCGCCAGTCAAGGCCGCCTGAATCATACCTATAACCAGCTGGGAACGGGTAAGCGCTTGACGTCACCCTCGGATGACCCGGTCGCGGCAGCACAGATCCTCAATACCCGCACCCGGATTGATGTGGTGACTCAGTACAACCGCAACATTGATTTTGCGGATAAGAATCTGCGTCAGACCGAGTCAGTGCTCGACCAGATTGAAGCCAGCCTGATCCGGTTAAAAGAACTGGCCATTCAACTGGGTTCGGATCAGTGGAGCGACGGGCAGGTGCAGTCTTCGGGTCTGGAGGCCAAAGAAATCCTCAATCACCTGCAAGGTCTGGTCAATGCGCAAAGTGAAAGCGGCGAGTACATTTTTGCGGGCAGCCAGGCAGACCAGCGTGCCTACAATGGCAATGATTTTCAGGGAGATAAGGTCGAACGTTCAGTCCAGGTCGCAGACGACACCTTTATCAAAATGCTGACCACGGGTGCGCGTGCCTTTGAGGGTTTGGAAGGGCTCACTTCGGTGGATGCCGATGGAAACGAATTCAATGGCCTGCTGCGTCCGGGTGAAGATGCCACTGATCCGGCTGCTGAAAGCTATGCCAACAATATGCTGGGCACGATTCAGTATTTTGTGGACTCTTTGGGGCTGGGTGAGGATGAAACCATCAACAAGGAAGGCATCCGTGCCAGCATCGATAACCTGGACATTGCGTTTGAGCAGGTCTCCCGCACTCGTTCACAAATCGGTTCGCGGCAAAACACCCTGGATGCGATCAAAGACACCAATCTGGATTTTGAGATTTTTGCCAAGCAGTCCATTGCCGAACTGGAAGACCTGGATTATGCCGAGGCCGTCACCCGCTTGCAGATACAAATGAACTCGTTGCAGGCCAGCCAGCAGGTCTTTGGGCGGGTTTCCGGCCTGAGTCTGTTCAACTATATCTAATGTCTTCACCCCGCCCTTCATTTGAGCCACAGCAGCACAGCCTGGTCGAAGATGCCCTGGCGCTGCTGACGGCGACCCCGCTGGTGGCGCTGGGGGTTACTCTTTATGCCCAGGCTGAGTTACTGACTGGTAGCACGGCGGGCATGGCATTTTTGATCAAATACATCAGCGACTGGGGTTTTGGTCCGGTATTCTTTGTTTTAAACCTGCCTTTTTATATCCTGGCTTTTCTGCGCATGGGTTGGAAGTTCACCCTGCGAACCTTTTGTGCCGTCGGCCTGGTTTCTGTCTTTGCTGAACTCACTCCCCACTGGGTCAGTTTTGATCAATTGAATGCCATCTATGCGGCTTTGCTGGGTGGATTGTGCATGGGGCTGGGCATGCTGGTGCTGTTTCGTCATCGGGCCAGTTTAGGTGGCATCAATATTCTCGCGCTATATCTACAGGATCGCTTTGACCTGCGAGCCGGGACTTTTCAGATGGGCGTAGACCTGTGCATCGTGTTGCTGGCACTGTTTGTTCTCAGCCCGGATAAAGTCCTGCTATCCATTGCTGGTGCCGCCATGCTCAACCTCATTTTGACGCTCAATCACAAGCCAGGGCGTTATCAGGGCATCAGTTAATCAGATCTGGCTGGACTGAAAGTGTGGGTGATGATCACTTGTCATCAAGTGATTGAATAACCTCATCAAGCTGAACTTCCAGTGCGGGTAAATCTCTTTCGATGGTTTTCCAAACCACATCCAAATCGATCTTGAAGTAGCCATGCGCTAGCACATTGCGTGTACCGTAAGCCGCTCTGAGAGGAAACTCTGGGTGTTTGGTAGCAAAGTCAGGGAAATGGCGCTGGATATTTCCAGCGGCCTCTCCAATAATCTCCAGATTACGTATTACTGCATCCTGCTTTTCTTCGTTAAGGATGAAGCCATTTTGATCAATGTGTTGGAGGTAGCGCTGGATGCGCTCTATCGCTTGTTGGATGTGCGCCAAGTAGTCTCTCAGAGCGAGTTCGTTGCGACGACTCATAGTGCTCTGGCCTCACTGAGAACGGCCTGCTTCCACCGATCAGGTAGTGCACTTGGAGTCAGTACGTCAACCTCCACGCCAAGAAGCTCAGTTAACTCGACTTGTATAGCGCCGACATCAAAAAGGGATGTTTCATCGGTGGTATCGATGAGGAGATCCAGGTCACTGTCTTCGCTATCCTGTCCGTAGAGAACAGAGCCAAAAACACGTGGATTTTTGGCATGATGTCTCTCTACGATCTGCCGAATGGCTTCACGATGCTGTTGATATGCAGTCGATGGCTTCATACAGGGGCCTCGTTGATGCTCAGTTAGCATCAACTTTGGAACATCAAGCAGCAATCGTCAATTCTATGTTGCATTTGTTGCCTGTAAACACTTCGTAATTGGCTAGCAGCGCGCAAGACTGAAGCTGAGCACTTCATCCAGGCTTTGGGCACCGACGGATAGCATCAGCAGACGATCAAAACCCAGTGCGATGCCGCTGCATTCCGGCAGTCCTGCTTCTAGTGCATGTAAGAGTGCCATGTCGGCCTGTACGGGAGGTTTGCCCTGAGCGCGGCGAGTTTGATTGTCGGCGGCAAAGCGATGGGCCTGTTCCTGTGCCTGGGTGAGCTCTTGATAGGCGTTGGCGATTTCGATGCCGTTGATATACAGCTCAAAGCGCTTGGCAACGGCATGGCCTGCTTCATTTAAATGAATTTTGGCCAGTGCGGCCTGGCTGGC
>SKHR01000258.1 GCA_007116865.1 Marinospirillum sp.
GCAGAAATGCCTTTAGAAATGATGGTCGAGCGGGTGCCCTCACCGATATGAATCATCTTGGTGCCAGTGTCGGCCTGCTGGTAATTATTGGTCACCGCGACCGAATAAAACTCACCGACCGAATCCTTGCCGCGCAGCACACAGCTGGGATATTTCCAGGTGATCGCCGAGCCGGTTTCAACTTGAGTCCAGCTGATCTTGGCGCGATCACCGCGACAGTCACCCCGCTTGGTCACAAAGTTATAAATCCCGCCCTTGCCCTGTTCATCACCGGGATACCAGTTTTGCACCGTGGAGTATTTGATATAGGCATCATCCAAAGCGATCAACTCAACCACTGCAGCATGCAGCTGATTTTCATCACGCATGGGTGCGGTACAGCCTTCCAGATAACTCACCTGGGCGGCTTCTTCACAGATGATCAAGGTGCGCTCAAACTGACCGGTATTGGCGGCATTGATGCGAAAATAAGTCGATAACTCCATGGGACAGGTGACACCCTTGGGCACAAACACAAAGGAGCCATCCGTGAATACGGCCGAGTTCAGTGCTGCATAAAAGTTATCCGTTGGTGGCACCACCGTGCCGAGATACTGCCTGACCAGATCCGGATATTCCTGCACCGCTTCAGAGATAGAGCAGAAAATCACCCCCGCTTCGGCCAGCTTTTCTTTAAACGTGGTGCCAACCGAAACCGAGTCAAAAACCGCATCCACAGCCACCCCGGCCAGCGCGGCACGCTCATGCAAGGGAATACCCAGCTTTTCAAAAGTTTCCAGCAGCTTGGGGTCGACCTCATCCAGGCTCTTGGGTGCGTCTTTATTTTTCGCCCCTGGCGCAGAGTAGTAGGAAACCGCCTGATAATCGATCGGCGGATAACTCAGATGCGCCCAGCCTTGAGGGTCTCGCATGGTTTGCCAATGAGCAAAGGCCGCCAGACGCCAATCCAGCAACCACTGGGGCTCTTTTTTCATCGCTGAAATATGCCGGATCACCGACTCATCCAGACCCGGTGGCAGAGTGTCACTTTCAATTTCCGTCACGAAGCCTTGCTTGTACTCTTTACGTACCAGCTGCTCCATCTTTTCGCTCGCCATGAAGGCCTCCACACCACATCAAGTCAATTATGATTATTTGGATACCGAAATATCCTGCAAGGGAATCTTCCGCCAGGGCAGTCGAATCGCTTGAGGTTGAGCCAGCTCTGCCAAAGAAACCGACGCCAACAACTGATGCACCGCCAGAGTGACCCGTTGCCAATTACTAGCCACACCGCACTGGCCAAGCAAATCACACTGAGCATCATCCAGACTGCATTCCGTCATTGCCACCGGCCCTTCAATCGCCAGAATTAAATCACTGGCACTGATCGACTGGGCACTGCGCAACAACTGATAACCCCCTTGCGCACCCCGCTGAGAATCCAGCAAACCTGCTTTTACCAGCAGTTTTAACAGCTTACTTACCGTTGGATGTGGTAAACCCGTCGCTTCCGCCAGCTCCTGGGCGGCAAAACGATCACGCGGATGACGCGCCAAATGCGCCATCAACACCACCGCATAATCTGTCAGCTTACTCAGCTTAAGCACAGCCCACCTCATCCAATCCAATTAAGGACTATTTTAGTCCTTTTTATAAACCGAGTAAACCAGTCGGGTAATACGTTGCCACCAGCAGTGCCAACAACCCAAGTTATCAGAAAAAATAAATTAATAAGAAACAGGTATTAACTTAAAGGGGAGCGCGCTCATCATGCCAAGGCGTTTTCAGCGAAGACTGCGCAACAAACAGGCCAAGCAATGGGCGGATTTATTTCACCCAGTTCTCTACTCGCAAGCCAGGTACACGTAAAAACTCCCGCTGATTATTTGTCACTAAAATCAAACCCTGACTACGCGCATGTCCGGCAATCTGGCTATCATAAGCACCAATGGGTTGTCCGCAAAGCTCAAGCTCAGCAATGACCTGCCCACTATGAAATGCGGCTGCACGATCAAAATCAAGCACTTCAAGACGCGCAATAAACCCTTCCACCACAGCCATATTGGCTTCCGGCTGAGCCGACTTCTCAACCCCCTTCATCAGCTCCATGACCGTGATCGTACTGATACACATTTGCCCATGATGCTGCTGAAACGCTTCGCGAACCTCAACAGGGCGATTTTTGATGGTATAGATGCAGATGCAAGTATCTAATAGATATTTGAGCATCAAAAATCCTCTCGATTCTGCACCGGCGGCTGCTCTCGATCCGTCATAAAATCGGCGCTGACACTCGGCCCATCGAACCAGCTATCCCAGATTTCTCCTGCCGGAGCAATGATCCGGGCACGCCCAACAGCGACCACGTCCACCCGCTTAACATCGGCAGGCAGCGCGACGCCCTTGGGTAAACGCACAGCCTGCGAACGATTGCTCTTGAATACCGTTGTTTGCTCCATTGCTGCAGCCTCAAATTCAGGAAAACACTCTATTATCCTAGTACACACAAAGGATATGTCAACGGGATATACAAAAACCCCCGAAGCTTTTGGCTTCGGGGGTTGGTGTGACGCTAGGCTCTTCTTGAAATCAGTTCAGACTATCAAGAATCTGGTTGAATACCTGGCTTGGACGCATGATTTGTGAGGCTTTGTCATGGTCGAAGTGGTAGTAACCACCCAGATCAGCGGGCTGGCCTTGAACTGCGCTCAGCTCCTCAAGAATTTTGGCTTCCTGAGTCTGCATTGCCTGGGCAACTGGCGTGAACTTCTGTGCCAGCTCGGCATCTTCAGCTTGACCGGCCAGGGCTTCTGCCCAGTACATGGCCAGGTAGAAGTGGCTGCCACGGTTGTCCAGCTCACCCACTTTACGTGAGGGAGACTTGTTGTTTTCCAGCAGCTTGCCTGTGGCCTGATCCAGGGTCTTGCCGAGGATGCTGGCACGTGGGTTAGCCGTTTTCTGACCCATTTCATCCAGCGACACCGCGAGTGCGAGAAACTCACCCAGTGAGTCCCAACGCAGGTGGTTTTCCTGCAGGACTTGCTGAACGTGTTTGGGGGCTGAACCACCAGCACCGGTTTCGTACATGCCGCCACCGGCCAGCATTGGCACGACCGACAACATTTTGGCGGAAGTACCCAGCTCCATGATGGGGAAGAGATCAGTCAGGTAGTCACGCAACACGTTACCGGTGACAGAAATGGTGTCCTTGCCACGTTTCATGCGCTCCATCGAGGTACGAATCGCGCGCACATAACCCATGGTACGGATATCCAGACCGGTGGTGTCATGCTCTTGCAGATACTTTTCGACCTTTTTGCGCAGTTCGCGATCGTGAGCACGCTCGTTATCCAACCAGAAAATCGCAGTAGTATCCGACTGACGCGCACGGTTGACCGCCAATTTGACCCAGTCGCGAATCGCTGCATCCTTGGTTTGACAGGCGCGCCAGATATCGCCTTTTTCTACCTGGTGCTGCATTAACACGGTGCCGTCGGCTTTGACCACACGCATGGTGCCATCCTGATCCAGCTCGTAGGTTTTGTCATGCGAGCCGTATTCTTCGGCTTTCATGGCCATCAGACCCACGTTGGGCACCGAGCCACAGGTGGTGGGATCAAAAGCGCCATGAGTTTTACAGAAGCTGATCATCTCCTGGTAGATGCGCGCATAGGTCGATTCCGGCATGACGGCTTTAACATCTTTCTGCTTGCCGTCACGGCCCCACATCTGACCCGAGTTACGGATCATGGACGGCATGGACGCATCAACGATGACATCACTGGGCACGTGCAGGTTGGTGATGCCTTTGACCGAGTCTACCATCGCCATTTCAGGGCGGTGCTCATAACAGGCATGAATGGCTTCTTCGATTTCTTCCTGTTTGGAGTTAGGCAGGGTTTTGATGCTGTCCAGAACACTGGCCATCCCGTTATTGGGGTTGGCACCCAGTTCTTTGAACAGGTCGCCGTACTGGTCAAAGACTTCTTTATAAAAAGCACGAACCGCGTGACCAAATACGATGGGGTGAGAAACCTTCATCATGGTGGCTTTCACGTGCAACGACCACATGATGCCATCTTCTTTACACTCATCGATGGTGCGCAGGAAGAATTCATCCAGTGCCTTGGCGCTCATGAACATCGCATCCAGCACTTCGCCTTCCTGCATTGCCAAGGTCTTTTTCACTTCTACCTGGCCGTTTTTATCGACAAATTCGATACGCACATCACCGGCTTCTTCCAGGGTGACGGACTGTTCACTGGAGAAGAAATCACCGCTGCGCATCCAGTCTGCATGTGAGCGCGAGGCCTTGCTCCACTTGCCCATGGAGTGAGGAAACTTACGCGCATAGGCTTTAACCGCAGGGGGCGCACGACGATCCGAGTTACCCTGACGCAGCACCGGGTTGACCGCACTGCCAAGAATCTTGGCGTAGCGGGCCTGAATCTCTTTTTCTTCAGCGCTGGACGGTTCAGCCGGATAGTCAGGCACATCGTAGCCCTGGCTTTGCAGCTCTTTGATACAGGCACGCAGCTGAGGAATTGAAGCACTGATGTTAGGCAGTTTGATGATATTGGCTTCAGGCTGCTTGGTCAGTTGACCCAGTTCAGTCAGACCATCAACGACACGCTGGTCTTCTTTTAACTTCTCTGGAAAAGCCGCCAATACACGACCCGCTAATGAGATGTCGCTGGTTTCTACTTCCAAACCAGCGACAGAGGCAAACTTGCTGACGACTGGCAGCAAAGAGAAGGTTGCCAGTGCTGGTGCTTCGTCAGTGAGGGTGTAGATGATTTTATTATGCTTGGTTGTCATAGATTTTAGTCCCCGATTCCTTAGTTGTAGATTGACAACTCTTGGCGATGCGGCTTGTGGCCACACTGTCTGTCAGGAGTTACGTAGTAGCTAGTAAAATTACAACAGAGGATTTTAGCGAAAACTGCGACAATTTTATACGCCTGGCGAATCATACCAAGGCATAAGTTGATGTCTGTTCCACCAAAGACAGTGAATCACACCATTCAACCCCTAAAGACGCCCCAAGTGGCGGCTTTTGCGACGATCCAGGCAGAGACGGCAGGCGCACCGGCAAGGACTTGAGGGCGGCGACCAGCGCCAGGGCATTGTCACGACACCAGGCAAAGCGCGTCAATGCCATCACATCCACCACCTGATCCCAACCCAACTGACCGGCGAGGTTGATCATCGGGTGTTCAAGCTGCCCCTGAGCCAGAGTCATCAGCTCATCGGCGATCAACTGATCATGGCGCGAGGCGAAAAGCAGGGTTTGCCAACCTTGCTGATCCAGTTGTTGCAGCAGTGGAACCCAGTCTTTAAGGGGTAGTTGGGATGCCGCCGAACCGGCGGGCTGTTGCAGACTGCCCGGACAGAGGGCAAGCAAGGGACGATCCTGAGGCAGGTTAAACTGCTGAATCAACCGCGCCTGCTGCGCCAAATCCACTCGCAAATCCTGAGCGCCGAGTTCGGGCAGAGGGTCGGTGATATCCCAGGCCAGGGCACGGTAGCGATCCAACAGGTGGGGATGCAGATCCTTGCGCGGCAATCGGATATCGATCAGCAAGGAATAACGATAACGCCCACGATACCCGGTGCGCTCAGGGATATTGGCAATCGCAGGGATCAGCGCAGGTTTAAACCGATCTGGCAGCACCCAGGCGTGGGTGTACCCCCGCCCCTGTAAATCAATGCCGGCCCGCCAAAAGGTTTTCCAGCTCATGCCCGGGTCGGGTTGATTGAGAACCTCATCAACCTCGACAAAACGACTGGCCAGGGGCGCCAAAGCTGCTGGTGCCATCACATCCAGAGGACGATTGGGATAACGCCGTCGCAGATCAGCCAGGGTCGCCTGAGCCAGCAGCAGAGCGGCTGGCTGTTCAGGCAAAAGCACCAAATGACGGCTGGCTGCCGGACGGCGAAAATGAGCCATTAGAAATCAGCTGACCAGGGTGCGCCATTCGGGATGGTCAGCGGTTTGCCCTGTGACCAGATCAAAATAAGC
>SKHR01000115.1 GCA_007116865.1 Marinospirillum sp.
CGCAGCTAGGTCTGGTTGCGTTGTTAGGGCCGCTGATGCCTTTGACCTTGCCGCCACCCAGTGGCTGGCCTTTGATCGCGGCTTTGGGGTTGTCTATCTGGTTGTTGCTGGGCTTTTCTCTGGCGCCTTTGCTAAGTCTGTCTCAGGTCAGTCCGCACGCAGTATTGCAGTCACGGCCGGTACGAGTGACACCCGCGGCAGGTCTGACCTACGGGTTGGCTTTGGTTGCTGCATTGGGTGTGGGTTACTGGCTGTCCGGTGACCTGCTGCTCACCTTATGGACGCTGGTGGGTTTGCTGGTGATCGGAGGACTGGTGGCGTTGCTTGGACGCGGACTGTTGTTCGGGTTGAAGCAGGTGCAGGCACAAATGAGCTGGAGCTGGCGGCAGGCTTTGCGCCGGCTGATCCGTCAACCGGGAGAAACGCTCCTGCAGTTGAGTACCTTCACGCTGGCGTTCACTGCGGTGTTATTGGTGGCGCGAGGCGGTGAACAACTGGTGAATGACTGGCAAAGGCAGTTGCCAGCGGAACGTCCTGATCAGTTTGCGGTTGATATCCAGCCGTTTGAGCGCCAGGACTTTGAGGTCTTTTTACAGGATCAGGGGGTGGCAGCGGCACAGGTCTACCCGATTGTTCGAGCACGCCTGACCCAAATCAACCAGCAGCCAGCGGTCTCTCAAGTGCCAGCTCGCCATCAGGGTGACAACACTCTGCGGCGTGAGCTTAACCTCACCTGGCAGACGCAGTTGCAGGAGGGTAACCAGCTGATCGCCGGTCACTGGTGGGATCATTGGCCCGCGCCCAGTGCGCCGATTCCGGTGTCAGTTGAATCTGGAATGGCTGAACGTTTGGGCCTGTCCCTGGGTGATGCGCTGAGCTTTAACCTGGCAGGGCAAACCTTGGATGTCCAGGTAGCCAGCCTGCGTGAGGCCGACTGGGATAGTTTTAACCCCAACTTTTACGTGATCTTCCCGCCCTGGGCGCTGCAAGATTTTTCACACACCTACCTGGCAAGTTTTTCCATGCCCGCCGAAGAAGCCGCGTTCATGCAGGGGGCCACTCGTCAGTTTCCCGGTGTGGCTTTTCTGGATGTGCGCAGCATTTTGCAGCAGGCAGAAGGGGTGATCCGCCAGTTGAGTCTGGGAGTGCAGTATTTGCTCGGGTTTGTGTTATTGGCCGGTTTGCTGGTGACCTGGTCTTTGATGATGGCCAGCCTTGATGCGCGTCAGCGCGAGGCGGCACTGCTCAAGGTACTGGGGGTGGCACGTCGGACCTTGGCGCGGCGGCAGTATGCTGAGTTCTTGTTGCTCGGTGGTTTGTCTGGCTTGCTGGCGGCAGTGCTGGGTGAAGGGCTGTATGCTTTGATGGCTGAGCGGCTGTTTGGGCTCAGTTGGCAGGTTGCTCCCACTTTCTGGTTGTTGCCACCGCTGGTGGGTGCCTTGTTACTGGCTGTTTTTGCTCGTTTTGCCTTGCAGCCCAGTCTGGAAGAAAAACCGCATCGCTTGCTCAAGCGTTTGGGCTAGCGGTGTGTCACTGAAGCGCTTGCACCTGAGCGGGGCTGGCTGCATTATGTGATCCATTGCTTAATTAAGGATCTATTGCCGTGAGTCTTGCGACCCCCGCTCATTTGCCCGCACGGGCTCATCCTCTGCGCGAACAGCTCTATCAAGAGCTGCACGCGCGCCCTTTTCCCGTGATTGCCAGCCCGGTACGGGTTTCACATCTGGTGTTATCGCTCAGTGAAGAAACGCACCAGGCCGACTTTGAACATCTGTGTGCGCTGTGTGAGCGTTATGGCGCCAACCCACCGGCAGTAGCGGATAACAGTTATTACCGACGTTTGGGAAGTTTTGAGGTGCGCTGGGAGCGGCACTTTGAGTTTGTCACCTATACCTTTGTGTGGCCTGGGCGTAACGAGCTGTTGTTTGCTGAAACCGCCCTGTCACTCTTGCCTCAGGACTGGGTGCAGGCGGTTCCTGGCGAACTGATTGCGGCTTTGCATCTGGAGGTGCTGGGGCCGAATGATGCGGTTTATGATCGCGAAGCCCTGGCGAGTTATTTTGAAGGTCAGCGCCTGGTCAGTGGTCGTCTGATGGAGGGTGAGGCCACCCTGTGGAGTGCCTTTCGCCTGCACGGGGATGGCTGTGGACGGATTTTGCTGCACAATCACAGCCTCAACCCCAACCAGACCGGGCGTTTGATTCTGCGGGTGCTGGAGCTGGAAACCTATCGCCTGATGGCGTTGCTGGGCGTGTCGCCAGCCCGAATGCTGGCACCCCAGGTCAGTCATCTGGATGGTCAACTGGCCGAGATCATTGCGCGTCTTTCAGAAACGGAAGGGCTTGATGAAGAAAGGCAGTTACTTAACCAATTGACACGGATGGCGGCGCAAATTGAGCGCTACCGCGCAGACACCATTGCACGTTTTTCTGCGACTCAGGCTTATTACCAGTTGGTGATGAAACGCCTGGAGGAGTTGAAAGAGCGGCACTCTGGCCCCAGCTTTACATTAACGGCGTTCTTCACCCGCCGCTTAACCCCAGCAGCGAACACCTGTAACTCAGTCAGTCAGCGTCTGGAAGACCTGGCACGACGGATCGAGCGTGCTGGTGATTTGATTCGAACCCGGGTTGACCTGAAGCTGGAAGAACAGAACCGGCGTCTGCTGGCGTCAATGAATCGGCGCTCACGGCTGCAATTGCGTATGCAGGAAACCGTCGAAGGCCTGTCGATCGCGGCCATCAGTTACTACGGTGTCAGCCTGTTGCGCTACCTGCTGGGAGCGTTGGAACCTTTAGGCTGGCCAGTGAACAAAGATTTAGCCACGGCACTGTTGGTGCCAGTTGTGGTTGGCAGTGTCTGGTGGGTGACTCATCGGATCAAGCGTTTCATTCTGGAGGCGAGTGATCCGGATAAAGAGCCTTCACATCAAGACGAGCGAGGTGTTTGATGGGACAAGTGGCAGCAGTGATCCAGACAAAAATTCAAGCGGCACTCAATCCTGAACTGCTACAGCTGGAAAACGAAAGTGATCAACACAGTGGTCCACCTAATCGGGAAACCCACTTTAAGCTGACCTTGGTGGCTCCGGCTTTTGAAGGCATGCTGCGCGTTAAACGCCATCAGCAGGTTTATGCACTGTTGGCCGATGAAATGGCCGCTGGTGTGCATGCCCTGGCGCTGCATCTGTACACCCCCGCTGAATGGGCGGCTCGCGCTCAAGAACGACCAGATTCCCCTCAATGCCGTGGAGTGGGTCAATAGTGAGGTGGGCGTTCATCGAGGGGGCTTTCGTTGTTGCCTCCTGGCAGGTTTTGAGCAAGCGTTTTGAGGCGCGAGTAAACCAGCTGTACCTGTGCCTGGAGTTGAGTTAGGGCTTGATCCTGGCGAATCACTTGCTGGTTGAGTTGCTCAATCACGTCATCCTGAAAAGCCAACTGGGTTTCCAGTTGTTCGATTCGAGCTTCAAGTGACTTCATCGCAGCCTCCCTAGGCATTTATTTTTTAAGCGCGTTATAATGTGTGGTTCCAGTGATAGACACTCGTGTTCACTGGGAATTTCTTTTTTCTCTTAGGCTAAAGGTATCGTTTTTTTATGTTAAAGAATACGTTGATCCGCAATATTCTCGTTAGTCTTGTTGTGGCACTCTTGGCGCCCCTGTTGTTGATCCTGCTTGATGTGCTGCCAGGGTGGCAGGGCGGTTTGGGAGTGAAAAGTTATTTGGTTGCCTTTGCCTTGCTGATGCTGGGGTCAAGCATCAATGAACTGCTGCGCCTGAAAGCGGCTCAGCCCTCGTCTCCCCGTCGTGCAGCGAAACCTTCTGCTGCCGCAGCCGTATCAGAAGGCCCGGACGAGCGTGAAGAAGGGGTGGTGAAGTGGTTCAATGTGAACAAGGGATTTGGTTTCATTATTCGTGATCTGGGTGGCGAGGTGTTTGTTCATTTCCGCTCGATTCGTGGTAGTGGTCATCGCACGTTAAGAGAAGGTCAGCGTGTTCGTTTTCAGACGGTTGAAGGTGATAAAGGACTTCAAGCAGAAGATGTCTCGATCTCTTCTCGCTAAGCCGAGTGCGCCGCTTGCGGCGCTTCTGCTGCTGGCAGGGGTTGGTGGTTTCAGCCCAGCCAGCAGTGCCGCCACCCAACTACTCGTCACACCCAGCGCTCAGCTGGCGTATTTCAATCTGGATTCATCCTCTGCGGGTTATCAAGTTGATGCGCACCTGCTTTTATGGGGCGTTGAACTGGAAGCCCTCACCCAGGATCAAACCTACCATCGCCTGCAATTGAGTAGTTCGCTGCTGGATCAGTCTTCCGTATCCGCTTTAGCCGATGACCGGGCGCAGGTTGATGTGCATCGGGCCGGTTATCGCCTGGGTGCCGCACAGATACCTGCGGGTGTAGGTGAGTTGAATCTCTGGACAGGTGTTGGCTGGCAAGGGGTTTATATGGATAAAACCTCGGCGGGCAAAGGCTCGATTCGTCATGCTTACCTGCCTTTTGGCGGGGAATGGAGTCAGTCGTTGGCACCAGCCACTTTCAGTGTGATCGGGGCGGAGTATCGACTGCTGATGCAGGGGCGTGAGCACTTTCCTGGATCGACGCGCTACCGCTTTGATCTCTCTAATGCCAGAGGCTGGGCCGCCTGGATCGGCCTGGATCATTCTGCCGAGGCTCAACGAAGTCTGGTGGCGCGTTTGATGCTGGAGCACTGGACCATGGAGCGTTCGGCTAGCCGTCAGTTGGCTGGCAGTCGAAGTTATCTGCTAACGGCCGTGCTGGGAGTGAGGTTTTAGTCACCCAAAAGCTGGTGCAGCATTTTCTCGTAAATCAGACTGAGCTGATCCAGGTCGGCAGCCTTCACTCGCTCATTGACCTGGTGGATGGTGGCATTGAGCGGACCCAGCTCAATGACTTCGGCTCCCGTAGGCGCAATGAAACGTCCATCAGAGGTGCCGCCACTGGTCGAAAGCTGGGGCTGGATGCCGGTGACCTGGCTGATGCTCTGGCAGGTGGCTTCAACCAAGCGGCCGCTGGGTGTCAAAAAAGGTTGACCACTCAGTTGCCACTCCAGATCGTAACGCAGGCCATGTGCATCGAGCAGGGCTTCAGTGCGTTGGCGCAGCGAGGCTTCGTTGTTTTCGGTTGAAAAGCGGAAGTTAAACAGGACTTCCAGTTGGCCGGGAATCACATTGGTTGCTCCAGTGCCGGCCTGAATATTTGAAATCTGCAAGCTGGTGGCAGGAAAGTGATCATTGCCTTCATCCCAGCACTCATTGACCAGGGCGTTCAGTGCCGGGGCGGCGAGGTGAATCGGATTCGCGGCCAGGTGCGGGTAGGCCACATGCCCCTGCTTGCCATGAATGACCAGGCGCGCGCCCAAAGAGCCACGCCGCCCGTTTTTGATCACATCGCCCAGTTGTTGAGTGCTCGACGGCTCACCGACCAGACACCAGGTGATTTTTTCGTGGCGAGCTTCCAGGTGTTCAATCACCTTGACGGTGCCATTGACGGCGGGTCCTTCTTCATCGCTGGTCAATAAAAACGCCAGGCTGCCTTCGGGGTTGGGGCAGTCGGTCAGAAAACGCTCAACTGCCGTGAGCATGGCGGCAATACTGCCTTTCATATCTGCCGCGCCGCGGCCACGCAAAAAGCCCTGTGCATCGACTTGAGGGTCAAACGGCGGCGTTTCCCAGGCTGCCAAGGGCCCCGGTGGCACGACATCGGTGTGACCCGCAAAGCAAAACAAGGGGCCTTGATTACCGCGTCGAGCCCATAGATTCTCAACCTCACCAAACCTCAGGGGTTCGAGGGTAAAGCCGAGTTTTTTGAGATGATCACCAATCAGAGGGAGGCAGCCGGCATCATCCGGGGTGATGGATGGGCGCTGAATGAGTGTTTTCGCCCATTGCAGGGTCGGAGAATCGCTTGCAGTCATGTTATCCTGTCACTTATAAGATGGATCTGTGATTTTGGATCCGAAACCATGCTGCCAAGCTTACCTGAAAAACCAAAAATTTTGTGAGACTCACTTTGAAATCCCTTGAACACTTCCTCTGGTTTGGGCTGTTAGGATTGCTCTTGTCGAGCACGGCACTGGCGCAAACATCGGAGTCCCGTTGGTATCAAAGCCCGTTGGGGTTGATGTTGCTGCTGCCTGAGCACTGGCAGGCGGTCAGTCCAGACGTGCTGGAAGAGAGCCAGAATACCCTGGTGGTTCCATCCAATGGTGGCGCGCAGTCTATGGACTGGCTGGTCAATACTCAGCCGGTCGATGATGGCGTTTATGATAATTTGAGCCTGCGACTGAGTCGTGATCCTGTGCCAGATAGCCGGGCGCGGGTGCGTTCTACCTGTCAGGCACTGCCCGATTTGTTGCAACGATCTTTGGGTGAGGCGGTCAGCCTGAGCCGTTGTGAGGCGTTGCAGCTGGGTGGCCAGCCGGGATTGCTGATTGATTATACCTCAAGCGCCCTGGGCAACCGAGTCCGTCAATATCTGATCAGCCACCGTCAGGGCGGCAGTCTTTACCTGACGCTGAGTTACCATGACCCGGATGAGGTGGGTTCCGTTGAGGCGGTTGAACAGATGCTGGCCGACCTGCGTTGGGATACCTCAATGTGAGCTTTTGCCTCGCTGGTTTTTAACCGAGCGCATGGTTTAGAATGCGCGGTTTGATTGGGATCGCTTTTGTATCCTCTTGCGACACCCTGGGTTTTAGGGTGACACCGAATTCGCTTATTTCAAGGTTGTTTATACATGCTGGAAATCAATCCTTTCTTGGCTTCAATCAAGTCCCAAAAAGAGCGCACCGACGTTCTTAGGGGGTATCTTTAACTATCCTGAAAAGAAAGAACGCCTGGAAGAGGTGGCTCGTGAACTTGAGCAGCCTGATGTTTGGAATGAACCCGAACGGGCTCAGGCACTCGGCAAGGAGCGTTCCCAGCTGGAAGGTGTGGTGAACACCCTCGAAGCGCTGGATCAGGGGTTAAAAGATGCGGCCGATCTGTTGGAGCTGGCAGCGGATGAGCAGGATGATGAAACCCTGCAAGCCGTCGCTGCTGACCTGGAAGCACTTGAAAAACAGCTGGAAGGTCTGGAGTTTCGGCGCATGTTTTCGGGTGAAATGGACCCGGCCAACTGCTTTTTGGATATTCAGGCGGGTTCCGGTGGCACTGAGGCTCAGGACTGGGCTGAGATGATGCTGCGCATGTATCTGCGCTGGAGTGATCAGCACGGGTTTAAGTCGGAGCTGGTCGAAGCCTCCGCGGGTGATGTGGCCGGTATCAAGTCCGCCACCATCCGGGTTGAAGGGGATCATGCGTTTGGCTGGTTGCGGACCGAAACCGGAGTTCACCGCCTGGTGCGCAAAAGTCCGTTCGACTCAGGTGGACGTCGCCATACCTCCTTTGCCTCGGTTTTTGTCTCGCCTGAGGTGGACGACAGCTTTGAAATCGATATCAATCCGGCGGATTTGCGCATTGATGTGTATCGTGCCTCCGGCGCTGGTGGGCAGCACGTCAACCGAACCGAGTCTGCGGTGCGCATCACCCACCTGCCCACCAATACTGTGGTGGCCTGTCAGTCCGGGCGTTCGCAGCATCAGAACAAAGACTTTGCCATGAAGCAGCTGAAGTCGCGGCTGTATGAGCTGGAAATGCAAAAGCGCAACGCTGAAAAGCAAAAGCTCGAAGACTCCAAGGCCGATATTGGCTGGGGCAGTCAGATCCGCTCCTATGTGCTGGATGACTCGCGCATCAAAGACCTGCGCACCGGTGTTGAAACACGCAATACGCAAGCCGTCCTCGACGGTGATCTGGACAAGTTTATTCAGGCCAGCCTGAAGCAGGGGTTATAAATCATGACAGACGCACAGAATTCCGGGGATGCCAGCCCGTTATTGAGCGAAGAAGACAACAAGCTGATTGCGGAGCGACGCGCCAAACTGGCTGTCCGTCGTGAGCAAGGGCAGGCGTTTCCGAACACCTATCGTCGCGATGCGCTGGCCGGTGATCTGCAACAGCAACTGGGTGAGCAGAGCAAAGAAGACCTCGAAGCGCTCAATCATTTTGCGCGGGTGACCGGGCGGATCATGCGCATGCGTGGCCCTTTCATCGTGATTCAGGATGTCAGCGGCCAGATCCAGCTTTATGTGGATAAAAAAGGCCTGGATGAGGCCCAGTTGGCCGATATCAAAACCTGGGATCTGGGGGATCTGGTCTATGCCGAAGGCGTGATCCATAAATCGGGCAAAGGGGATTTGTACGTCTATATCGCTCAAAGCCAACTGTTGACCAAAAGCCTGCGTCCATTGCCGGACAAGTTTCATGGCCTGGCCGACCAGGAAATGCGCTATCGTCAGCGTTATGTGGATCTGATCGTGAACCCGGATTCACGCGCAGTGTTTCGTACCCGCTCGCGTTTGATCAGTAGCCTGCGTCAGTTCATGGAAAACCAGGGATTCATGGAAGTGGAAACTCCCATGCTGCAAACCATTCCCGGTGGGGCCACCGCACGTCCTTTTATCACCCATCATAATGCGCTGGATCAGGACATGTACCTGCGTATCGCGCCGGAGCTGTTTCTCAAGCGCCTGGTGGTCGGTGGTTTTGAAAAGGTCTATGAAATCAATCGCAATTTCCGCAATGAAGGCCTGTCGACCCGGCACAACCCAGAATTCACCATGATCGAATTTTATTGGGCGTATGCCGACTATGAAGACTTGATGAATCTGACCGAAGCCATGCTCAAGCACCTGGCTCAGGATTGTCTGGGTCAGACCCAGGTGCCTTATCAGGGTGAGGTCTATGACTTTGGTGTGCCGTTCACCCGCTTGACCATGAAACAAGCAGTGCTCAAGTATGCATCTCATATTGAACCGCAAGCGCTTGAGTCGCGTGAAACGGCAGAGGCCGTGGCGCGGGATCTGAAGCTTGAGGTCAAATCAAACTGGGGGCTGGGGCGTATCATCACCGAGATTTTTGAGGCGGTCGCCGAACACCAGCTACGCCAGCCCACCTTCATCACCGAATACCCGGCAGAGGTGTCGCCTTTAGCGCGGCGCAATGATGCCAACCCGGAGGTGACCGACCGGTTTGAGTTTTTCATTGGGGGTCGTGAGATCGCCAATGGCTTTTCGGAGCTGAATGATCCGGAAGATCAACGTGATCGCTTTTTGGCTCAGGTGGCAGAAAAAGAAGCGGGCGATGATGAGGCGATGTTTTACGATGCGGATTATATCCGCGCGTTGGAATATGGCTTGCCGCCGACGGCTGGTGAAGGAATCGGTATTGATCGACTGGCGATGCTGTTCACCGACAGTCCTTCGATCCGTGATGTGTTGTTATTCCCGGCCATGCGCCCCGAGGCGGAGGGTTAACACCGCCGAGGTTTGCCGGATGTTATTGAAAGCGTAATGCCATGCCCGCGGCTTTCAGCCAGCGGGCTTCTTTTTCCAGATCCTCTTTTAACAATGGCTGGCTGTCCAGCCATTCCGGCTCAAACTCCAGGGTCAGGGTTTCTTCTTTTTGGCTGTTATCCAGGTGCAGGGTAAAGCCCTCTACCTCAGTTTCCGGGCGGCTATGGTGCAAGACCACGCTTAAACGCAGCAGGCGTGCCAGGCGTTTGAGTTTGAGCTGATCTTCCGCACTGAAGCTATCAAACTCCAGGCCAGGAAACTTACGTCGATGAGCGCGAATCAGCACGGCCAACATGCGCTGTTGCAGGCGGGTGAAACCAGCCAGGTCGGCGTGCTGGATCAGGTAAGCGCCGTGTTTATGATACTGGGTGTGGGCCACAGTCAGACCGATCTCATGGAGTTGTGCTGCCCAGCTGAGTTTGTTGAACCAGCGCTCATGGCTTAACCCCCAGATGTCCGCCACCTGTTCCAGTGCTTTGAGCGCGCAACGGGTGACCAGTTGACTCTGTAACAGATCCACCTGATATCTTTCCTGCAGTGAGCGAACCGTGCGGTCGCGAATGTCTTCCTGAGTACCAATGCCCGCCAGTTCGTACAGTACCCCTTCACGCAAAGCGCCTTCGGCATAGTGCAGCTCACTGATCTGTAGCGATTCCATAAAGGCAGAGGCAATCGCCAGGCCGGCCGGCATGACCCTGGCACGATCGGCGCGCATGCCAAACGCCGTCCAGTGGTTGGCTGAGCCAGCTTTGATCAGTTCCTTTTCCAGCCGATGCAGGCCTTTGGGGGTGATCGTTGCCAGCTCTCCCTGGCCTAATACCAGCGCCAGATTTTTCAAAGTGCCCGAGCTGCCCTGGGCCAGGGTCCAGCCACGTCCAAGAAAATGTTTGCGGATGGGCAAAAGCTCACTTAAAGCCGCCAGGCGTGCCTGTTGAAAGGCCTTTTCGGTTACCTGGCCATCTGGAAAAAAGCTTTGGGTGTAACTGACGCAACCCATGTGCAGACTTTCCAAGAGTTGCGGTTCGAGGTTTTCACCGATGATGAACTCCGTACTGCCGCCACCGATGTCTATGACCAGGCGGCGGCCTTCATGGCGGGCAGAGGTTTGCACAACACCACTGTAGATCAGACGCGCTTCTTCACGACCGGCGATGATTTCGACTGGTACACCCAAAAGGGCGGCAGCCCGGCGAGTGAACTCATCGCTGTTATGCGCGGCACGTAGCGCATTGGTCCCGACCACGCGAATTTGTGATTCAGGCAGCCCCTCAAGATAGGGAGCCATGCGCTCCAGACAGGCCAGTCCTCGTTGTTGGGCTTCCTCGCTGAGCCAGTGATTGTCATCTAACCCGGCCGCTAATTGAACCTTCTCGCCCAGGCGTTTGATCAGGCTGATTTCGCCTTTGACGATGCGGGCCAGAATCAGGTGAAAGCTGTTCGATCCTAAGTCCAGGGCGGCTAGGGGTGTGCCGTCGGGCAAGGGTTTGATTGACATCGGGTTGTCCCGCTTGTTGAGGTTCAAAGACAAGGCAAACTGGTGCAACAATACCACTAATTGGGGGTGAGATTATATTTTAGTGGGGTTCAGCTCATCGGTACACAGTGCTATGATGCTATCACTGGATTTTCCCCTTTATCCTCTCAGGAGTATTCTGAATGAGTTCCAACATCGTGAATATCAGCGATGCGACTTTCGAAGAAGAAGTCATCAATTCTGATCTGCCAGTACTGGTTGACTACTGGGCAGAATGGTGTGGTCCCTGCAAAATGATCGCTCCCATTCTTGACGAACTGGCGAATGACTATGAAGGCCGTGTTAAAATCTGCAAGGTGAATATTGACGAAAACGCTGAGTTGCCTGCACGTTTTGGTATTCGCGGCATTCCAACCCTGATGTTGTTTAAGAACGGCAATAGCGAAGCCACCAAAGTAGGAGCGGCTTCCAAAGCGCAATTGGTTGAGTTTCTTGACGCCAACCTGTGAGTTTTTGAGGATGACAAAAGTGTCATTCTTTTGTCATCCGTCAGGCAATATTCAGCCGGAAAGGCTTGCATGCTAAACCGGTCTGAGGCAAGATAGCTCTGCCGTAGATATCTGGCATTCGATACTTTCTTGAGCTGTCCGTGTTGTTGGGCGGCTCAAACTAAACTCCGGCCTTCCTAGAAATCCACAGCTCCAACTGCGCTGCCTGGTTGCACGAACTGAGCCCGGAATTCACTCCGCATAACGGAAACCACCTCTGGTAATACCTTCAATAACAGACACTCATGAATCTGACCGAACTTAAGCAGAAATCTGTCCCCGAATTAATGGAAATCGCGAATGAAATGGGCATTGAAAATGTCGCTCGTTCGCGCAAACAAGACATCATCTTCGCCGTTCTCAAGCGCCATGCAAAAAGTGGAGAGGATATTTACGGCGATGGCGTTCTGGAAATCCTGCAAGATGGATTTGGCTTTTTACGCTCTGCGGACTCTTCGTATTTAGCGGGTCCAGATGATATTTATGTTTCTCCCAGCCAGATTCGTCGTTTTAATTTACGCAAAGGCGATACGATTTCCGGCAAAATTCGCCCACCCAAAGATGGTGAGCGTTACTTCGCTTTACTGAAAGTTGATTCAATCAACTTTGATCGTCCTGAAAATGCCAAGCACAAGATACTGTTTGAAAACCTGACGCCTTTGTTTCCGGATCAGCGTCTGGTGATGGAAATTGGCAATGGCTCCAGCGAAGACCTGACGGCACGGATCATTGATCTGGTTTCTCCGATCGGTAAAGGCCAGCGTGGTTTGATTGTTTCGCCCCCTAAAGCGGGTAAAACCTTGATGCTGCAGAATGTAGCCAACTCGATCAAACGCAATAACCCTGAGTGTCATCTGATCGTTCTGTTGATTGATGAACGCCCTGAAGAAGTGACCGAGATGCAGCGTACGGTTCGTGGTGAGGTGGTTGCCTCAACCTTTGACGAACCCCCGGCCCGTCACGTTCAGGTCGCGGAAATGGTCATCGAAAAAGCTAAACGTCTGGTAGAGCACAAGCTGGATGTGGTGATCCTGCTCGACTCCATCACCCGCCTGGCGCGTGCCTATAACACCGTAGTGCCCAGCTCTGGCAAGGTACTGACCGGTGGGGTTGATGCCCATGCTTTGGAAAAACCCAAGCGCTTTTTTGGGGCCGCACGGAATATCGAAGAAGGTGGTAGCCTGACTATCATGGCGACGGCTCTGGTCGATACCGGCTCAAAAATGGACGAGGTCATCTACGAAGAATTCAAGGGAACCGGCAATATGGAAGTCCACCTGGATCGTAAGGTGGCTGAGCGCCGGATTTACCCCGCGATCAACATTCGTCGCTCTGGCACCCGCCGTGAAGACCTGCTGGCAACCGAGGAAGAGCTACAGCGTATGTGGATTCTGCGCAAGCTGCTGAACCCGATGGAGGATGTGGCAGCCACGGAATTCCTGATTGAGCGCCTGAAGGACACCAAAACCAATATGGAGTTCTTCGAGGCCATGAAGCGCAAATAAGGTGTGATCAACGCGCATCGCTGCATGACCCGCAAGGCAAGCCAATGGCTTGCCTTTTGCACACAAAGAGGCCTGAAATCCAGATGATTTATAAGGACTTGCGTGATTTTATTGGTCAACTGGAAAGCCGTGGATTGCTGCGGCGTGTGACCCAGGAAATTGACCCCCACCTTGAAATGACCGAAATTGCTGACCGCACTTTGCGAGCCGGTGGACCAGCGATTTTGTTTGAAAACCCCAAGGGCCATGACATGCCGGTGTTGGCCAACCTTTTTGGCACCCCCGAGCGTGTTGCGCTGGGCATGGGGGCTGAGTCAACTGATGCCCTGCGAGAAATCGGTCAGCTGCTGGCTTATTTAAAAGAACCGGATCCCCCCAAGGGATTGAAGGATGCCTGGGAAAAACTGCCACTGCTAAAAAAAGTGCTGAGCATGGGGCCCAAGGTGTTAGCGTCTGCACCCTGTCAGGAAGTTGTGCAGGAAGGCGATGCGGTGGATTTGACTCGCCTGCCGATCATGCATTGTTGGCCCGGTGACGTGGCGCCACTGGTTACCTGGCCGCTGGTCATCACCCAGAGCCACCGCAAGGGCCGAGAAAATTTAGGCATTTATCGTCAGCAGCTGCTGGGTAAAAACAAACTGATCATGCGCTGGCTGGCACATCGTGGCGGGGCTTTGGACTATCAAAAGTTCTGTCGTGATAACCCTGGTCAGCCTTTTCCCGTCTGTGTGGCCTTGGGCGCTGATCCAGCGACGATTCTGGGCGCAGTCACACCCGTGCCGGATACCCTGTCAGAATATGCCTTTGCCGGCTTGCTGCGGGGTAAAAAAACCGAGCTGGTCAAAGCCCTTGGTGTGGATCTGCGGGTGCCTGCCTCGGCAGAAATCATTCTGGAAGGCCATATTTATCCAGGCGAAACCGCACCTGAAGGGCCTTTTGGAGACCACACCGGTTATTACAACGAGGTGGATCACTTTCCAGTGTTCACTGTTGAGCGCATGACCTCCCGCCGGGATGCGATTTATCACTCGACCTATACCGGACGTCCACCGGATGAACCAGCGGTATTAGGCGTGGCGCTGAATGAGGTGTTTGTGCCGATCCTGCAAAAGCAGTTTCCTGAAATCACGGACTTTTATTTGCCGCCCGAAGGCTGTTCCTACCGCATGGCAGTGGTGACCATCAAAAAACAATATCCGGGTCATGCCAAGCGGGTAATGCTGGGGGTATGGAGCTTTTTACGCCAATTCATGTACACCAAATTTGTAGTGGTGGTTGATGATGATATCAATGCCCGTGATTGGAAGGATGTGATCTGGGCGATCACCACGCGTATGGACCCTGCGCGGGATACGGTGATGATTGAAAACACCCCGATCGATTATTTGGATTTTGCCTCGCCGGTTTCTGGTCTGGGCTCCAAAATGGGTCTGGATGCAACCAATAAGTGGCCGGGGGAAACTGCTCGTGAATGGGGGCAGGCGATTCGTATGAGTGATGAAGTCAAACAGCGAGTTGATCAGATCTGGGGCCAACTCGATTTGGAGCCGGGGGGTAAATCATGCAACCCCTGACTTTTCAGGCACAAGTGACCAGTGTGACCCCGCTAAATGAGCGCACACGTTTCGTGGTGTTGACCTTGCCGGAGGCAGCGCTATTTGAGCCAGGCCAATACCTGGAAATCGCGGTTGACGAAACAACCTGGCTGCCCTATTCGCTGGCTTGTTTGCCTGGCTCTGAGCAGGTCTCCCTGCATATCCAGATCCAGCCGGGATCTTCTCTCGAAGCTTTTTGGCAGGCACGCCTGGTGGTTGGCGGAGCTTTATCAGTGCGTTTGCCCTTGGGGCAGTGTACTTTCTCAGGGCCGGATCGGCCGTTGGTTTTTGTGGCGGCCGGAACCGGTTTTGCGCAGATGCAAGCGCTTTTGTGTGCCGCCTTTGCTGCGCAATGGCAAAGTCCCTTGTGTTTGTACTGGGGTGGGCGTCAAGCAGAAGATCTCTATGCTCAGGCTCAGCTTGCGGCCTGGCAGGCTTCCTATGCGAATTTTGACTATCACCTGGTGGTTGAGTATCCCGATGCACAGTGGCAGGGGCGAAGTGGTACGCTGGTCGATGCCTTGGCCGTGGATTTCACCGGTCCACAGAGTGCAGTTGCAGTGGAAGGCTTTGCCAGTGGCTCGCCAGGCATGGTTTACGCCGTGGAAGATTTCTTGATGTCGCGGGGTATGCCGGCTCGTGGACTGAACAGTGATGTCCATACCTATGCACCAAGAGACCTAAATGCATGAAACCAACGCTGTTGATCACCGGTGCCGCCCAGCGAGCTGGCCTGGCCCTGGCTGAAGCCTATCTGGAAAAAGGCTGGCAAGTATTGGCGACCTACCGTCGGGACAAACCCGGTGTGGCGCACTTGCGTGCCTTGGGGGCGAGGTGTTTGCAAGTGGATTTGCAAGATCGGCAGCAGATTCAGGCGCTGACTGACTGGGTCATGCAGCAGACCTCTGCGGTTCATGCGTTGATTCATAATGCATCTGACTGGCATGCGGATCCGCTCGATCCCTTGGCGGCAGTGGCGTGTCTTCAAGCTCAGCTACAAATCCATCTGCTGGCTCCCTGGCAGATCAGCCTGACTCTGGAGCCTTTGTTGCTGGCTGCCGCAGATCAGGCCGGGCGAGCCGATGTGATTCACATGACCGATGATGTGGTGCGTGTGGGATCTGCAAAACATGCGGCCTATGCGGCCAGCAAAGCCGGGCTGGAAAATCTGACCTATTCACTCGCGAGCCGTTGGGCGCCCAAAATTCGTGTCAATGCGATCGCACCTGCGCTGCTGGCATTTCAGCCTCAGGATACCCCAGAGTATCGTCGTGAAACTCTGGCTAAATCGGCCTTGCAGCTGGAGCCGGGATTTGAGGTGCTGGTTGAAACAGTCGATTTTTTATTACAACAGCGTTACATGACGGGGGTGGTTCTGCCACTCAATGGTGGACGTCACTTGAAAGCCGCAAAAAAAATCACTTAAGGCTTCCACCGCCTTTTTTTACTGCTATGATGGCGAAAATACCCCTCCGCGTTTAGGTCAGGGGAGTCATTGATGTAATGAATAGGATCGGGCTATGTACCTTGAAGAAGATGATCAAGCAATGACACAGGCAGAGGATCACTGGCAAGAAAGCAGTGTGGATGATCTAGTGGAAGACAAGGCTGCGGTCTATGAAAGCATTGCAACGCGGATGAATGGTTTCTTGTATCGTTGCCGCAATGACAAGAGCTTCACCATGGTGAACCTGGCCGGTGCGGTGGATAAGGTTACCGGGTATGCGGTGAAGGATCTGCTGAATAACCAGCGTCTTTCTTATATGTCCTTGATTCATCAGGAGGATACTGAAAAGGTCGATGCTGCTGTTGAGCAGGGGATCAAGAGTAAATCCAATTGGAATGTGGATTATCGCATCAAACGGGCGGATGGCAGTGTGCAGTGGGTAAATGAACATGGCGGCGCTGTGCTCAATGCGAGTGGCCAGGTTGCTTATCTTGAAGGTGTCATCGCGGATATCAATTCCCGCAAGCTGCAAGAAGCCCAGCGTGGCAAAAAGATGGACAGTGTGGGTGAGACCAGTGGGCAGATCATCAGCCAGACACAAAAAATTCTCCAGGTTTTGAAAACACTGAAGATGTTGAGTCTGAATGCCAGCATCGAAGCGGCACGCGCGGGAGAAGCGGGGCGTGGTTTTGCGGTGGTAGCGGACCAGGTGAAAGAGCTGGCCGATGAGACCGGAAAGTCAGCCCAGTCGATCACCCGTTTGATGAGCGAGTTGGAAGACAAGCTCAGCGAAGCCAGCGAGTAACCTGCCTTGAAATCCGGTGCTCACCCAATCGGGTGAGCCTTGACCGGGTAACCCCGTTCCTTGTAGAAACGCCAGTCTTGCCTTTTGGGTGCTCGAGTCGTCTCACTCTGATCAATGATTTCCGCAACCCGCTGAAAACGTGAGAAGTGGGCGGGGATCTTCAGGTCCAGATTCAGCAACACATCGTGATGATCGCCGGGTTCATCCTGCCAGCCGATTTCCACCGCCGATGGCGGTTGCTGCCCCAGTAAGCCGTGAGGAACAAAAGCCTCTGGTTTAAACCCCCACATCAGTTGATCCAGCGCCCGAGCCTGGGTTTCATCCGCCACATGAATATAAAGCCGGTGGCCTTTGCGCTGAATGGTTTCTGCCAATCGGCAGGCAAAGTGCAGTCGGGCTTGTGGTGCTTCGGACTGCAACAGATAAAAGTCGATCTGTGTCATGCCGCTGTTCCGTCCGAGGTTTTTGCAGCCAGCTGGGCATCCAGGTCTAACAAATACTGCACCAACAGTCCGACGGGGCGTCCCGTGGCACCTTTTTGCTTGCCGCTGTGCCAGGCCGTGCCCGCAATGTCCAGGTGTGCCCAGGCAAATTTGTCGGCAAAGCGCGACAGGAAACAGGCGGCGGTGATGGTGCCCGCCGGGCGGCCTCCAATGTTTTGCATGTCGGCAAAGTTGGAATCCAGTTGCTCCTGATACTCATCCCAAAGGGGCAGTTGCCAGGCGCGATCTTCGGCATCAATACCGGCTTCCAACAGTGCGGCAGCCAGTTGATCGTCATTGCTCAGTAGTCCCGTTGCCTGATGACCCAGGGCAATGATGCAGGCGCCAGTCAGGGTGGCAATATCAATGACGCTGGCAGGCTCAAAACGTTCGGCATAAGTCAGCGCATCACAAAGTACCAGGCGGCCTTCGGCATCGGTATTCAGCACTTCGACCGTTTTACCGGACAGGGTGGTATAAATGTCGCCGGGTTTGCTGGCGCGACCGGAAGGCATGTTTTCTGCGGCGGCGATCATGAAGATCAGATTCAGGCGAGGTTTTAGTTGGCGGACGGCCTCAAGGGCACCGAGTACGCTGGCAGCACCACACATGTCGAACTTCATTTCATCCATGCCTTCGCCCGGCTTGAGGCTGATGCCGCCAGTATCAAAGGTGATGCCCTTGCCCAGCAGAACGTGCGGGGCGGCTTGTGGATCTTCTGCGCCTTGGTATTTGACAATGATCAGGCGAGGGGGCTCATCACTGCCCTTGCCCACCGAGAGCAGGCTGTGCATGCCCAGGGCCTGCATTTGGTTTTCATCCAGTACCTCGACACAAAAAGCGCTGTCGCTGGCGGCCAGGGTTTGAGCTGTTTCTGCCAGATGGATGGGTGTGCAGACATTGCCAGGTCGGTTGCCGAGGGTGCGGGCCAGATTTTTGCCCTGACCGACGGCCTGGCCGACTTTGAGCGCTGCTTCGCCATCACTGCTTTCCAGTGCCTCGGGCCAGTAAAATGAAAGCTCGGCGGGAGGCTCAAAAGGGCTGGGCTGGCTTTTAAATTCATTGAAGCGATAAAAGCTGGTTTCGGCAATTTCAGCCAATAGGCGGATTTTCCACTTGGCATCCCGGCCTTTGATCGGAGTGTCGGTCAGTGCGATCAAAGCGTCATGCAGGCTGTAATCGGCCAGCTGGGTGTATGCGGCTTGAGCGGCTTTGCGAAAGCGGCTGTCGGTCAGCTTGTCCTCTTTGCCCATGCCGACCAGCAGCAGGCGTTCGGCTTCTGCGCCGGGGGCAAAGGGCATCAAATAGGTTTTTCCCAGTTGCGCTTTAAAGTCACCCCGCTCCAGAACCTGACCGATCAGAGATTCGGTCGCCTTGTTGAGCGCCTCTCCGGCGGCGGTGAGCTGGCTGTCTTCAAAAACCGGGAGCACAACACAGGCTGTTTGAGTCAGTGCCGGTGAGAGGTTGGCTAAGGCAAATTTCATGATCACTCCAAAAGATTTCCTGATGTTTGCACCAAGACAAGCGATGCGCTGGTGTAGGATAATGGTATTTTGGCATAAAAGCTCGGTCGCTTGCATCGGAGTTGCATTTGATTTTATATCGCTACCTGACCCGAGAAATCCTTCTGTCGACCCTGGCAGTCACCTGTATTTTGTTGCTGGTGATCTTGGGCAGTCGTTTTGCCCGAGTCCTGAGCTGGGCAGCGTCTGGCCGCTTGTCTGTGGATGCGCTTTGGCAGGTCACTCTGCTCTATCTGCCTCATGCCGGACAAATGATCTTGCCCATCGCTTTTGTCCTGGGCCTGCTGCTGGTTTTAGGGCGTTTATCGATGGATAGCGAAATGTCAGTGATTCAGGCCAGCGGCGTGAGTCAACGGCAGGTGCTCAGTTGGGTGCTGATTTTGGCGCTGGTGATTGCGGCGATCACGGCGCTGGCTTCTTTGCTGGTCACGCCCATGACCCAGCGTTTATCCGAAGAAGTCATGCAGGCGCAGAATCAGCGCACTGGTTTTGAATCGCTCACCCCAGGTCAGTTTGTGCAGGTGGGTGACCAGGCGGTTTATGTGGTGTCACGCAGTGAGGATGAGCGTTATCTCAATCGGGTACTGATCGTGCAGTCCAATGAGAATGAAGATGTGGTGATCGTGGCTGAACAGGCCTTCCAGCAGATTGCCGAGGACACGCTCAGTCGTTTTCTGGTGCTGGAATCCGGTCAACGCTACACCCTGCCGGATGAGACGAGTCTGAGCATGTCGGACTTGGCCTTTGAACGTTATGCCACGCGTCTGGGAACGCCGAGCGCGAGTCGTATCAGTGAAGACACCAGCATGATGTCCTTGAAGCAGCTTTGGGGTGAGAGCTCTCTGGCCGCCCGGGTCGAACTGCAATGGCGTTTCAGCCTGCCCGCGATGATTCTGGTCATGGTGTTGATCGCATTGCCTTTCAGTCAGGTGAATCCGCGCCAGGGTCGCTTTATGGCGCTGCTGCCAGTGCTGTGCCTGCAAATGATTTTTCTCACCGGTCTGATGTCGTTGCAGGACAGTATCGTCAAGGGACAGTGGCCGCTATGGCCGGGGCTGTGGGGGTTGCATCTGTTATTCGCTGCATTCGGCGCTTATCTGTGTTGGCGTAAAGGGGTGTTTGCCCGATGAGCCTGTTGACGCGTTATGTTGCCAGCCGGGTACTGATCGCCATCTTGTCGGTCTGGCTGGTGGTGGTTGGA
>SKHR01000223.1 GCA_007116865.1 Marinospirillum sp.
CAGAAGTTATCGACATGACCATCGGTTTCATCGGCATAGAGGCCTTCGGGCAACCAGATGATCACTTCAACCCCCAGGTGCTGACGCAGCTGATCTTCGATGGCTTCACGGCTGAGCTGGGGGTTACGATTGGGATTGAGCAGGCATTCTTCAGTGGTGATCAGGGTGCCTTCACCATCCACATGAAAAGCCCCGCCTTCCATCACAAAGCCTTCGGTACGAAAACGCGGTAAGTGTTCAATTTGCAGTATTTTGCTGGCGACCTGATCGTCCAGATCCCAGGGAAAATACAGGCCCCCTTTCAGTCCGCCCCAGGCATTGAACTGCCAGTCAATCCCGGCAAGCTGACCCTGATCGTTGACGACAAAAGTAGGCGCGGTGTCTCTGGCCCAGGCATCATTGCTGCTGATTTCAACCACCCGAATATTGGGATGGTTCAGCTTTTGGCAGGCGTTTTCGTACTGACTGGCATTGACACCAACGGTCACCGGCTCAAAACGGGCTATGGCTTTGGCAACCCGACAAAAAGCCGCTTGAGCGGGCTTCGCACCATTGCGCCAATTATCAGGACGCTGCGGCCAGAGCATCCAGGTTTGTTGATGTGGGGCCCATTCAGCGGGCATCCGATAACCAAGTTCAGCGGGAGTCATAAACACAGCGCTCCTGAGTTAAGCGTCATCCTGGGCATCATCGCGTTGAATACTGGCCGGTTGGTATTCATCGGCCAGTTGTTTGGTTTTTTCCAGCTCGTTGCGGGTCTGCTGCAACAGCTCACGAAAAACCTCTTGATCCGTTCCGCGATACTTATTCAGCTCTTTGATGATGTTCTGGTAACAGGCCATCGCTTTGCGATACTGCTTTTGTGCTTTAAAGGCTTCGGCTCGGGACTGATTTTGCTCAACAATCACCTGAGTCGCTGAGTGGCGCAGCATCGCCAGCATTTTTTTACCCTTGGCCTCGGCCAGGCGTCCTTCTTTAAATTCACGTGTGATCAGGGCATGCACGCTGCGCAAGAGATGCAGCATGTCAGTTGCGACGGCATCACTTTCGACAGGATGCACTTTAGGATTGGCTTCGGCTTTGATATCACGCAACTGAGCTTCGGCCTGGGCCAGTTTTTGCGTCATCTCAGGGGAGTGATCTCCGGCTTGCTGGCGCAGTTCCAACAGCGCATACCAGCGCTCAGCCAGCACGATCCGCATGGAGTGGGGCAAAAGATGGGGACGCAGACGGGTGATCAGCGGCTCAACGGCGCGGATCTGCACCTCATAATCCTGAATTTTTCGCAGCGAAGCCGCACGGCGCTGTTCGCGAGTTTTTAGGTAGTGGGTCGCAAATAGGGCTGCAAACGCAAGCAATACGACCAGAATAAGAAGTGTCAGTGCAAACATCGTTTCGTCCTGAGGGTAAAGCCCTTAATTTGCAAGGCAATATACCCCCAAAACGAACAGGTGGCTATAAAAACACCACCAAGCATTCAACTCAAAGCACTAATCACGCGCTGAAGGGCAAGGTGCGCCACAGGGCGCACAGGCACCGGTATCCAGCTGAATCAGGCTGGTCGGTGCATGCCCCTGCCCTGAGTTGAATGCAAAGGTTGGGCTTTGCAGGTGATCCACCAGAATCAGCAGCAAAATACCCAACAGCACGAAGATCACTCGATGTCGACGATACATGGCAGAGGCTCCTTAATCCGGCAGACCAAATTTAGGGCGCAACTTCACCCCGATGATTGAGCCTACAAAGGCAGAAGCAAACCAGATCCAACCATGCAGACTAGCCGAGGCAATACCTGAAAAGAAGGCCCCCACATTACAGCCAAAACCCAGGCGTGCACCGTATCCCATCATCAGACCACCGATCACCGCCGCTAAAAAGGGCTTGAGCAGAGGCGGGTTGGCACCAGTGGCATTGAAATTATTGGCCAGCCCGGCCGCTAACATTGCCCCTAAAAGTAGGCCGAAGTTCATCACCGAGGTGACATTGACCAGTACCGAATCACGCAAAGCCTGGGCCGGGAAATCCCAGGTCCAGAATTCATAAACACTCATATCCATGCCCAGGGCCTGAGCAATTTTTGCACCCCACAAACCAAAAGCGAAGGTGATACTCCAGGGCGAGCCGCTCAACAATAGCGTTAACAGGTTACCAAAGGCCAGCACCAACACTGCCCAAAAGAAAGGCCAGCGCCCGGTTAGCAGGGTGGCAAGCCAGCCTTTTTCCGTTGGGCGAATTTGCAGCTCAGCTGAGTCCACTTTTGCATGGGATTTGAATTCGACACGCCGAACCCAGAGATAGATCAGCAGCAGTGCAATGCCCTGAAGCACCAGCGCACCGCTGACCCCTAACTCACTGATCAGATTGACCGGATCCGTGCCGGGGCGATCTAACCACCAAGGCAGATGAAAGGTGCCCAGCAAGCTACCAATAATGAAAAAGATCAGGGTGACCGTCATGCGCAGGTTGCCCGCACCCACGGTGAACAGGGTGCCAGAGCCACACCCACCCCCCAACTGCATGCCCAGACCAAATAAAAACGAGCCAACCACCAGCGACAAGCCCACTGGTGCGATGGCACCGATCATGCCGGGTTGTCCTGAACCCAGCACGGGAATCATCAGCAAGGACGCCAGACCGATCAGGATCAACTGGGCTCGCATGCCCGCACCCTGTTTTTTAACAATCAGATTGCGCCAACCCGCGGTAAAGCCGAAAGCGCCATGGTACAAGGCAATCCCCAACAGACCGCCTAGAAAAAACAAGCCGACCAGAAAAGGCGCCGTTTCCAGCCAGATCAGCGTGCCTAAAAGCGCCAGGCCAATCAGAGCAACCAGCACCACAAAACCATCGATGCGCAGCCCCGTGGGGGCTGCCTCTGTTGGAACAGTGGTGGAAGTATCAGTAAGATTTGCCACAATTCATCCTTAGTTCTGCAAACGTTGAATCAAACGCGAGATACCTCTTGGAGGGACCTGCAAAGGGCGATCGCCACTGTGTGCCCACTCGGCCATCGAGCCATCGTAAAGACGGATGTTTTCTAAACCAGCGACTTCGCTAAATGCAAACCAGTCAGTCGCGGCCCAGTGCCCAGTATTACAAAAGGTCACCAAATCAGACGCCAGGCTGAGGTTCTTTTGTGCCAGCTGGCGATTGAGTAGTGCATTATCCAGATACCAGACACCATTACGTTCAACCAGAAATGACTGGTGCTCAAAGTTGATCGCTCCGGGCAGAGTACCGGGAGCTGCCACGGGGCCTGCTTGAGTCTGTCCGGTGAAAAAAGCTTCCGGGCGTGCATCGACCAGGCTTTGGGGGCGGCTGGCCAAGCGCGACTCCACTTCGGGGATATCCGCTAAGAGTGCCGGTTGTGGCTCGGCAGTATAGCGCACGGGGTGATATTCTGGACTACCGGAAGCGACAGGAAAGCCCTCGGCCTGCCAGCCATTAAAGCCGCCATTGAGCAAAGAAACCTCTGCATGTCCCAGGTATTTGAGCGTCCAGTAAACTCTGGCTGCCGAGCCAAAATCCGTGGGGCCACTGCCCGCGGGAATCACCACCACATGATGCTCAGGTGTGATGCCCAGACTGCCGACCAGTCGCTCTAACGCAGCCACTGAGGGCAGTAGACCTGTCACACCACCGCGATTCTCACGCCAGCCATCATCGGTATAGCTGGAATACAGACTTCCAGGAATGTGTGCCTGCTCAAAACTGGCACGATCACCGCCATCGTCAATTGAGCTGCGCACATCAATCAGTAGCAGGTTGGGGTTTTCCAGATTGTCATACAGCCACTGGGCGCTGACCAGACCGGCCTGCGCCTGACTCAAAGCTGCCAACGCCAGCAGGGCAAAGGCAAGAATAAAAGAAGGTAGGATTTTTTTCATGTGGTCGACTCTTTTGATCAAGGATGAGCCGTCATCGCTGGCTCGTTAGGTGAGCCTATTCTTGATCGATATCTGACCCAGATCAATAGACGATAAAAGAATATTTTTTGATATTTTTATAGCGAAAAGAAATAAAAAAGGACTGATACCTGGCCTACATCAGTGATGAGGTTGTTTTTCTGCCACTTGCTTCAGCTTACGGTAGAGCGTTCGCTCACTGACACCTAAGAGCTCAGCCAGGCTGGCTTTTTCCAGTGATTGATGCGTATCAACCAGGTAGTTCAAGTAAGCTCGCTCCAACTCATCCAGGTTTAAGACCTCCCCCTGAATCAGTCGCTGAGGTAAGTGATCGGCTTCTTGGATGACGCTTTGCGGGTAGACACATTCAGCTGGCAGGTGCTGAACATCGATCACCCCTTCATCGGCAAGCAGCGCCCCCCTTTCAAGAATATTGCGCAACTCACGAATATTGCCAGGAAAAGGATAGGCTTGCAGGCACTGGATCGCTTCACGGGTGACCTTGACCTGCTCAGCGCCAGGAATCCGCTTTAACAAGGATTCGACCAGCAGAGGCAGATCCTCCTTGCGCGCTCTTAAACTGGGCAGCTCAATAGGAAAAGCCGCAATACGATAATAGAGATCCGCACGAAACTCACCTGCCTCAACCTGTTGTTTGAGATGGCGGTGAGTAGCACAGATCAAACGAAAATTGGCGTGCTGTGGCTCAACGCCACCGACACTGCGGTAAGTGCCGGTTTCAATCAGGCGCAGCAATTTAACCTGAAGCGGCAGAGGGATTTCACCGATTTCATCCAAAAACAGGGTGCCCCCGTGAGCGGCTTCCACCAGGCCCCGTTTGCGCCCGGTTGCGCCGGTAAAAGCACCGCGCTCATGACCAAACAGCTCACTTTCAAACAGTGTTTCGGGCAAACCTGAACATTCAACCGTGATAAAAGGTTTTGCCCGGCGCGAGCTGGAGTCATGAATCGCACGTGCCACCAGTTCTTTGCCGGTGCCAGTTTCGCCTAAGAGTAGCAGGGTGATATCGCTCGGCGCCGCGCGACGCATCAACGAGAGCATTTGATTGAATGCGGTTGAACGGCCAATCAATCCCTGGCTACCGGTCGCACGCGGGCGGGCCTCCTTGACCAGATGCAAAATTTCCAGGTAAGCAACCAGCTTTCCTTTGGCGTCATGAATCGGACTGACTTCAACATCCACATGCTCCTCGCCTTCGGGCGTTTGATGCTGATGTAAAATCCGCTGACGCTGACCACTCTCCTGGCACAGCTTGATGGGACATGCCTCACCAGCCAGATCACAGGGCTGGGTAAAGCCATGAGAAACCCCATAGCAGGTCTGATTGATCAAGTCACTGCGCTGCGAATAGGTCTGACGATACGCCCGGTTGGCAGCCAAAATCCGATAGTCCAAAGAGATGATGGTCGCTGGCTCAGTGATGCCGTCGAGCAAAGAATCCATTTCTGTCTGTGACCAGCTTTTCATTCGCAGCGCCCATTTAACTTTGAGTGACATTTTTGTCATTAAAGCCTATTTAGTGGGCAAAAAAAAGCCCGAAGCCAGGCCGGTCAAAGCAAGCTTCAGGCAAAGGGTATCAACCAAAGGCGATACCGGTCAGGATCCGGAAATACAGGGCTGGGTTTTAGCTGAGATGCAATACGATCTGCATGACCGCAGGTAAAATACAAATCACCACGCCAACCACTGGCAGAACCAGAGAAAGCACGGGGTGCAGAGTTTCATATTCAGTTTCGTTGCTCATGTCAGTTTCCTTAAGGTAAAACGCTCATCAATCAAACCCACCTAGCCAAGCGGGGTTAACCAGATTAACGCAAGGAAAGTGCCAACATTAGAAATAACAACACAACAAACTGATTTATATGGATTTTATGAGGCAAAGAAAAGGAGCAAGTGGACTAAAAAGGCTGGAAACACTCTACAGCATAGACACAAATGACAGTCGACCTGCCATTTGTGTCTATGAAAACTCAATGCTGGCCGTCTTTAGTCATCAAGGGCGTGTAGCGATCCGGGCG
>SKHR01000100.1 GCA_007116865.1 Marinospirillum sp.
CGCTGCAGCCACGACTTGACGCGAGACAAAGACTGTTCTTTGATGGACACTCAACCACCTTGATCTTCACTGACACCCTGTGTGATGCACGAGTATAGCAGTTGACCCACTGATAAGAATCGACGCTCAGGAAAAAACTCATGTGTATTCTGGCACTGGCCTGGCAGCAGCACCCTCAGTGGCCGCTGTTACTGATCGCCAACCGAGACGAAGCCTATCAACGCCCCAGTCGCCCAGCTGCGCCCTGGATTGACCAGCCGGATTTGATCGGCGGTCAGGATTTACGCAGCGGAGGCGCCTGGCTGTTGACTACGACTCAAGGGCGCTGGGCCGTGATCACCAATTACCGGGATGGACGGCACACACCACCTCCAAACCCACCCAGCCGGGGACATCTGGTCAGCGCTGCCTGCACCCTGCCACTGCCCGTGTTTGCCCAGCAGTTGGAGGATCAGGCCAAGCAGTATGCGCCCTTCAATCTGCTCTGGGGGGACCTTGACCAGGCCTGGTATTTTGGCCCTCAAAGCACTCGACCCCTGGCGCTCAAGCCCGGCACTCACCTGCTCAGCAATGCCCTGCTCAATACCCCCTGGCCGAAAACCCAGCGCCTTGCTACTCAATTCAAACACTGGCTTGACGAGAAAACACACTCCCCTCAATCACTTTTTGCTACACTCGCCGACCGAACTCAAGCCGCAGCACAAGACTGCCCGGATACCGGTATAGGCCTTGACCTTGAGCTAAAGTTATCACCGATATTCATACAACTGCCCAGTTATGGCACGCGTTGCTCAACGCTGCTTTGGGGCAATCCGCAACAAATGAACTTGTGGGAAAGGACTTTTTCAGCCGATGGCAACCTTGCAGCAGAACACGCCTACTCTTGGCCGCTTTGACAGCAAACCCAGCATTTGGCGACCCAGGTGGCTGGTTTTTTTAGGCTACTGTGTGCTGATCACCGCTTGCAGCCACAAACCCCTGCCGCCTCCACCGGGGCCAGCACCGGAACAAAGCCTGACAGAATGGTTCAGCGACAGTCTGCAGCAGTTTCACCCTGACTACCGCCCTCAGCATCTCCAGGATTTAAGTCGCATCTACCAGCGCCTTGAAGTACAGCCGCTCTGGTCTGCCCACACTGAGCAAGCCTGGCTGCGGGATTTGCGCCCTTATCTGGCCCTCGAAACCGATCCACGCCAAACACCCTACCTGTCTGCGGCAGCACAGCTGCGTCAGCCGATTCCCGCCGATGACCCGAACCTGGCCCATGCACACCTTGCCAGAGATCTGCTACTCACTGATGTGCTTTTGACCTATCTGGACGATGCATTGCAAGGACGCTGGGCACAGGACGACCTGGAAAGAGATCACGGCATCATCAATGCGTTCGAGCGCTGGGATGACTGGCCCGATGAAGTGGTACGCAGTCACCTGAGTGATCAGATGGATCGGTGGCTGGCCCAACTGGACATCGGTGCCCCTGAAACCTGGTTGATGGATCGACTACAACAAGCACGCCCAAATCCGGTGCTCTACGAACCCTGGCTAGAAGCTTTTTTACGCCTCGACCCACTGACTGAACTCGACTGGCCCCGCCTGCCGGAACAAGGATTGCAGAAAGGCCATCGCGGCCCCAGTGTGCACCAGTTGGCCTTCCAGCTTTACCACCTAGGCGATCTGGCTGATCCCCTACCCTATCTGGCACACCTGAGTGCAGAGGCTCATCCGGATGCCTCGACGGTGATTTTTGATCAGGCCCTGCAACAGGCGCTAAGTCAGTTCCAGCTTCGCCACGGCCTGCCCCCTTCCGGACGTGTAGACCCGGCCACTCGCCAGTGGTTGAACCGGACGCCAGCGGAAAAACAACGTCAGCTGGCGCATAATCTGCGCCGCCTTCATCACCTGCCCAAAACCCTGAATGATCGCCATATGATGGTGAATCTGGCCGATCAGCGCCTGAGCTTTGTCGAGTCCGGCAACGAGGTTTTAAACATGCGTGTGGTCACTGGCCGCGAAGGGCAGCGCACCCCGATCATGAGCCAATGGCTGACTTCTTTAGTGCTCAATCCGATTTGGAATGTGCCACCCAATATCGCCCGTGAGCAGATTTATCCGCGCGCCCTGCGCAACCCCAATTATCTGGCCTCTCGTCAGTATCAGCTGGTTGAAGGCTGGCACACACCGCCGCGCACCCTCAGCCTGGATGACCTGCCTGCGCAGGCCTTCACCCGAGGCAACAACCACTATCGTTTTATTCAAACGGCGGGGGAACACAACGAACTGGGGCGCGCCAAGTTTCGTCTCTCCAACCGCCATGCGATTTATCTGCACGACACGCCCAACCGCCAGGCATTTAACCGCCAAAGCCGCCATCTCAGCGCTGGCTGTGTGCGTTTAGAGGATTCTGACCGTCTGGTTCAGGCCCTGTTGCGGCCGACACCCGGCTGGAGCCGCCAAGCCATTGAGGCGGTCTACGCCCAGGGCGAGGAAAGATACATTCAGGTGCGTCCCAGAGTGGCGGTATATTTGATGTACTGGACTGCCTGGACAGACAACGAAGGGCGCCTAAACTGGCGCAATGACACCTACCACAAAGACCGGCTTAACCCTGGGTTTGCTCTGCGTCCGTCGTCAAACCGCTGACCGCTTTGTCGGAGGGGCCAGACAGCCAGCCCAGACCCAGGTTGTTCATGAATACGCTCAGATGCCCCAGCACCTGCTCGGTGCTGTTACATGCCAGCACTCGCTCCAGCAGCGCATGCGCATCCGGCAGCTCAACCCGACGCACGGCCGCCTTCACTCTTGGCAGGCTCGCCAGGTTCATGGATAGGCTTTGATAACCCATCGCCACCAGTAGCAAGGCACCCGCAGGATCACCGGCCAGCTCACCACACAAACTCAGTGGCAAACGGGCCGCATGGGCCTGCTCGGCCACCTGTTTGAGTGCCCGCAACACCGCCGGATGAAAACCACTGTACAGGCTCGCCACCTTGGCATTGTCACGATCAACCGCCAGCAAATACTGGGTCAGATCATTACTGCCCACCGAGAGGAAGTCCACCCGCTCGGCAAGGCTGGGAATCTGAAACACCACCGCAGGCACTTCCACCATTGCCCCGACCTTGGGTGCTGGCAGCTGTAAACCTTCATCCCGTTTCAACTCTAGCCAGGCACGACGAATCAGCGCGCGCGACTCTTCAACTTCACGCACCGAGGTGATCATGGGCAGCAAAATACGCAGATTGTCCAGACCTTCGCTGGCACGCAGCATCGCCCGCACCTGAGTCAAAAAGACCTCCGGATGATCCAGCGTGAAGCGAATCCCCCGCCAACCCAGGCAAGGGTTGCTTTCTTCAATCGGGAAATAAGGCAGGGGTTTATCGCCGCCGATATCCAGGGTTCGCATGGTCACTTCACGCGGGGCAAAAGCCTGAAGCTGCTCGCGGTAGGCTTTCAACAGCTCCTGCTCACCAGGGAAGCGATCCGCCATCATGAACTGCACCTCAGTGCGATACAGTCCCACCCCTTCGGCGCCAAAGGCCAAAGCCCGAGCATGATCGGTTGCCAGACCGGCATTCAACAACAAGGGCACCTGATGCCCATCGCGGGTCACACAGGGCAGACCGGCTTCGGCTTCCAGAGATTCGGTGAGGGCTTTTTCCTCAGCAATGAAAAGCTCGTACTGGCGTTTGAGCGCATCATCCGGATGGGTGATCACCCAGCCGCGATAACCATCCAGCACCAAAGGCTGACCATCCAGCTGGCTGTAGGGCAGATCGGACAAACCCATGACGGTGGGAATGCCCATCGCCCGCGCCAGAATCGCCAGATGCGAATTGCTCGATCCTTTCAGGGTGATCAGACCGGCCAGCTTTTCTCGGGGCACCTCACCGAGCATGGCCGGAGAAATCTCCTCACCCACCAGCAGAGTTTGATCCGGATAAACCCGCTCAGTGTCGCCATCGGCTTGCAGATAAGCCAATACCCGCTGCCCCAGATCACGAATGTCGGCAGCGCGTTCGCGCAGATAGGAATCTTCGACCTTTTCAAGGTGTTTGACATGGCGGCGTACCACATAGGCCAAGGCGCTCTGTGCCCACTGGCCTTCTTCAATGAGCGGGAAAACCTCCGCGCCCAGCGAGTCCTCATCCAGCATCTGTGCATAGGCATCAAACAGCGCCCGCTCCTGAGCACTGATTCGATTCGCCAGTTTGGAGCCCACCGTGAGAATATCTTGTTTGACCGCTCTTAGCGCCTCAACCAGCAGGGCCTTTTCTTCCTCAATATTTTCGCACTGGCGATCCGGCACAGAATTCAAATCTGCCGGAGGCATGATCACCACCGCCTGACCGATGGCCACCCCCGGCGCAGCGGGCACCCCGGAAAAATGTGCCATGTTACGCGTGCCGGTGGCATTCAGCTGCATTTTGCCAACCACCTGGGCATGCGCTAACACGGCGGCAAGCTGTGCAGCAACAGTGACCAGAAACGCCTCTTCGCTTTCGTCGAAGCGGCGCACCTCAATCTGCTGCACCACCAGCACACCCAGCGCATGGCGCTGGTGAATGATCGGGACACCCAAAAAGCTGTGATAACGTTCTTCACCGGTTTCCGGCAGATAGCGATAGCGGGGATGAGCGGGAGCGTCTTCCAGGTTGAGCAGTTCTTCACGCTGCCCCACCAGGCCCACCAGACCCTCGGAAGGTGCCAGACTGACCTGTCCGACAGCCGCCGCATTCAGACCCAGGGTATCCATCAGCACATAACGCCCCTGCTGGCGATCCAGCAGATACACCGAGCACACATCCGTGTCCATGGCTTTGCGTACCCGGCGGACAATGATCGACAACGCGGTCTGTAGATCCCGCGCGCCGCTCACTTCCTGCACGATTTTACGCAAAATGTCCAGCATCTAGACTTGCTCCACTTAGTGCGAATGCGACCCGACCGACTAACGGCCCCGTGACGAACCACCTTCTGTCTGCGGCTGTAAACGCGGCAGCAGCTCTAACAGCGCCCGCCGGTAAACATCGCGTTTAAAAGCCACCACCTGACCCAAAGGATACCAATAACTGACCCACTGCCAGTGATCAAATTCTGGCCGGGGTGAACAATCAAAGCAGATGTTCGCCTCATCACAGCGAATACGCAGCAAAAACCATTTTTGTTTTTGTCCGATGCACAAGGGCTTGCTGTTGCGCCGAATCATGCGCTTGGGCAAACGATATCGCAGCCAACCACGCGTCGCGCCTAGCAACTCAACCTGGTCACGGGCCAGCCCGACCTCTTCTTTTAACTCGCGATAGAGTGCCTGCTCCGGCGTTTCCCGTGACTTAATGCCACCCTGGGGAAACTGCCAGGCATCCTGACCACAACGTCGCGCCCACAACAACCGACCTTCGTGGTTCGCCAAAATGATACCGACATTCGGGCGGTATCCATCCTCATCTATCACCGGTTACCCTCAAAAACTGCGTTTGGGCTATTGTTCCACAAAGATTGAAAAGTATTCAATTTAACACTGAGTTAAAATACAAAAAAACACTCATTGATTTTGGGAGCAACACATGCCGCTGGCCTTATTTGATTTAGACAACACCCTGATCGCCGGAGACAGTGACCACGCCTGGGGCGAATTTCTGGTGCAAAAAGACCTGGTAGACGCCCAGAGCTACAAGCAGACCAATGACCAGTTTCTGGCGGCCTATCAAGCCGGACAACTGGATGTTGAAGCCTATCTGCACTTTGCCCTGCAACCACTGACCGAACACAGCCCGGAAGACTTGTTTGCCCTGCGGCGTGAATTTGTGCATGACTTTATCCTGCCGCTGGTTTTACCAGCAGGCCGAGGATTGATTGATGATCACCGCGCCAAGGGGGACACCCCGGTCATCATCACCGCCACCAACCGCTTCATCACTGC
>SKHR01000039.1 GCA_007116865.1 Marinospirillum sp.
AGCTGGGCTGAGTGGCGGGCAGCGCGCCATCGGCCTGGGGTGGCTGGCTTTCAAACAGGCTGACTTTGCAGCCGCTTTTTTCGATCAAGGGTCTCAGTGCCAGAGCCAAACTGGCTCCGACCAACCCGCCACCAATGATGGCAATGTCTGTGTTCAGTGTGTTCATGCTGCGGGCTCCGCCATCAGTGCTTCGATCGCATCGGCCTGCTTGGGCACGCCCTGCGTGAGTACTTCGGCACCACTGGCCGTGACCAGCAGGTTGTCTTCAATGCGTATACCGATTCCCCGCCATTCAGGCGCCACACTGAGTTCGTCCTCAGCAATATACAGGCCGGGTTCAATGGTCAGTACCATGCCCCGCTGAAGCGCACGCGGTTGACCCTGCTGACGATAACGGCCCACATCATGCACATCCAGACCCAGCCAGTGGCCAGTGCCATGCATGAAAAACGGCCGCCAGGCTTCCTGCTCCAGGCAGACATTCAAATCCCCCTGAATCAGCCCCAGGCTCAGCAAACCCTCGGTCAGCACGGCCAGAACCTTTTGATGGATCGCCTCCAGCGTGACACCAGGGCGCACCAGGGCAATCGCGGCTTCGTTGGCGGCCAGCACCCAGTCATACAACTGGCGCTGGGGGGGTGAAAAACGCCCACTCACAGGAAAGGTGCGAGTGATGTCTCCGGCATACCCCTGATACTCGGCACCGGCATCAATCAAAACCAGCTCACCGGCTTCAAGGCGTTTTTGATTGTCGATATAGTGCAGAATGCAGGCATTGGCTCCAGATCCCACTATGCTCGCATACGCAGGGCCGCTGGCCCCCTGATCAACAAAAAAGGCTTCCAACTGGGCTTGTAACTGGTATTCAAACAAGCCGGGGCGACAGGTTCGCATGACCTGCACATGAGCTTGAGCAGAGATTTCAGCCGCTCGGCGCATCAAGGCCTGCTCCTGCTCATCCTTGATCAAACGCTGTTCGGCCAGCCAGCCGCTCAGATCGACCAGCTGTTGTGGCAAACAGGCTTTGCGCTGACCTTTTTTCAGTGCCAGTGATCGCCAACTGAGCCAGCGCGGATAAAGTGCAGCATCATCAAAAGGCATCCACACGCTGTTGACCCCGCCCAACCAGGTGGCCAGCTGTTCATCCAACTGCTCGACCGACCAGGCCTGATCCACCCCCAACTGCTGAGGGGCGGCCTCTGGCCCAAGCCGCCGACCCGTCCAGACTTCCTGCTTAGGGTCTTTAGGCAGCACAAAAACATGGCTGGTCGTCTTTTCTGTGGTTTTGTGCAAGACCAGCCAGGCATCCGGCTCGTTAAAGCCAGTGAGATACCAAAAATCGCTATTCTGGCGAAACGGATATTCGGTATCCCGGCTGCGAGTGACCAGCGAAGCACCCGGCAGAATGGCAAGGCTCTCGGCGGGCATCGCATCCAACAGACGCTGACGGCGGTTTTGATAATGGGTCATGACCTGGTTCTCTTAAGCTCGTTGATCCATCAGTGGTAACGGGGCGGTGTTTCCAGTCCCTGAACCTGTGGACGCCCTGGGTGCATTTCCAAGTAAATCATCATCGCCAGCATCCGCACAAACTCAATCAAAGCGGTCAGATCTTTTTCGTTATCTTCACTGCTGCCCAGCGGCGGCTGCCCACCGGCCTCAATGGCTTGAAGATCCTGCAGGCCTTCCTGTGCCTCTGCAGAGAGGCTGGCAATTTCGACACCCGCGGCCTTGAGTGACTTGCTGAACCCCTGAATCCACTTGATCAGCGCACTGAAACGCTCTTCCAGTTCATACAGCTCATCAGGCAACATCAGCTCAAAATCCAACTGCGGGCTGCCTAATGTTGTTTGGGTTTCTTCCAGCAGGGTGAAAGCCAGTTGCTGCTGTTCTTCATTTAAAGCGGGCGGCGGATCACCAAGCAACTGAGTGAACAGCGCCAACCACTGGTCTTTGCTCAAACCCTGGTTGCCGCAAAGCTGCCCGGTCAAAACGCCGTGAAACAGAGCCGGTGATTGAAAGCAGCGCTGACTCAGGCACAGGTCGGCCAGTTGATCAAAATTCAGCCGCTGACTTGAGTGTGATGAGTCCATAAAAAACCTCTTGTATTAAATTTTGTGCCCAGGCCTGATCGAGAAAATTGACCCTCGCCCCAGGCCAGGACTATAGTAACAGTTTGCTTGAGGAACAGGCGCGCAGTCTCATGTCTAGTGATAAGAATACCACTGAAATCACCCTGCTTGACCGGCAATATCTGATTGCCTGTCTGCCCGAGGAACAGGAAGCCTTGGTGCAGGCTGCTCGCTATTTAAATGGCAAAATGCTGGAAATTCGCCAAGCCGGCAAAATTCTCAGCATGGAGCGCTTAGCGATCATGGCCGCGCTCAATATCACTCACGAACTGATTCAGCTCGGCAAGCAAAATCAGGACTCACTTGTACAAGTACAACGGCTGACAGAAAAACTGGCTCAGGCCGTCGATGAAACCCAGCCTTGGGTAGAATCACGAAAATTACCCTAAACAAATTATTTTTTGCTACACTGAAAACAACCCTGGGGTGTACGCCAGTTGCTCACGTCCTCGAGCCTATGATTTTATATCAGGACGCGATTTGGACCCACCCTTGTGCATGTCCACCTTGAGTGGAAAGCCTGAGGTGAGCCGGTTGCTTCCGCCTTGAACTTTAGGGTTCAAGGGCCACGACAACAGCGGCACCCTGGGGTCTTTTATCGGTCATGTCCTGTACTCAATCTCTCCCTGAACCCCCTGACTCAACCGCCCAGCTGCGGCGTTTGTTGCGTCATCGAAGGCGTCAACTGAGCGCCTTTCAGCAGCAACAGGCCGCTTTTGCACTTGCGCGACACTTGCGCAGCCTGCCTCGCCTGCGCCACTGCGTTCATATCGCGGCCTACTGGGCGATGGATGGCGAAATCAATCCGGCGCCTTTCATCCGTTCGCTCAAGGATGGCTCCCAGCAGGTTTACTTGCCCTTGTTGCATCCCTTTTTACCGGGCCGGTTGATTTTTGCCCCAAAGCCAGGCTCGATCAGCGCCTGGAAGAAGAATCGCTTTCAAATCCCTGAGCCTCAGCTCAAGGGGCAGAGGGGTCGAGATTGGCGTGACCCCTGGGCACTGGATGCGGTGTTAATGCCTCTGGTGGGGTTTGATCGCCTGGGCCACCGTCTGGGCATGGGGGGTGGTTTTTATGATCGCACCTTTGCCGCTGAACCTTGGCGTTTTCGTCGCCCCTGCTTGATTGGTGTTGCTCATGATTGTCAGGAGGTCGAACAGCTTTCTGCCCAACCCTGGGATGTGCCGCTGGATGCCCTGGTGACACCCAGCGGCTGGCTGGACTTTGCTTCACACCGCCGTGCAGGCCGTTTCAGCCAAAGCTGATTTCACAGGCTCCACCACTACACGCCTGAGCCCCCAGGGTGTTGACCTCGGTGAACTTTTTTTCACTCAACACCTCCGTGAAGCGGATGGGCTGAAGCCGACTCATGATTGATTCCCACTTGTGAAGATTGTTCACATCCTTGAGGGCGTTACACATTTTGAGCAGGTCTCCGCCAAAGTGTTTGTCAGCAAACTGCCGCGCTCGGCGCACCCAGTCACGTTTTAGCAGGTGGCTGGATTCTTCTTCACTCAGCTTTAGACCATGACCCAAAACCGTATCGCAGGCGGTCCACAGGTTATTCTCAAAGGCGTGCAGGCCATCCACGATCAGACCTGAAGCAAAGATACCCGCCACGCCATACATGTCCACAATCTCTTGTTCAGTAAACACTCGAGTGAAAGGGGCCTGAGGGTAAGCCCTGTCACCAAAAGCACTGAGCAGTGAAATGCCGGCAAACACGTGGCGATTGGCATAAATGTAGGCTTCAACCTCGGCCCAGTCATCGACGGTAATGGTATTAGAGACATTGTGGCGCAAACGGGGGTCCACACAACGCTCCACCACGGTGCCTGCCTCGATCCAAGCCTGCTGGGCTTTTTTCACGTACTCCAACTGTTTGACGCCTAAAAGTTCCTCTTTATAGATTGAGCCTTCAAGCGGCACAATCGGGAAGCTGACCACCCAGTCGGTGCCGCTCTGACTCCATACTGAACGCTCAATCATTTTAGGGTTGCTGGTTTGAATCAAGCGTGCAACCTCATCAGTATCCGTCACCTGCATATTGCGAAAGTAACGTGGTGCATGTTCGCCATGTATGCCCGAGGCGCAACCCAACAGTACACTGGCGTTGCCTGAGGGTTTGACGGTTGTGACACGAGCCGCCGGGTTGATTCCCAGCAGAGCGGCCATTTCCTGATTGGTTTCCACCGCCATGCGGGCCGCATCAAGCATATTTTGCTCATCAAAGAGTATTTCCGGACGGCTCATCCAGCCTGTAATAGAGCAGCCGAGCAGGGCTTCACGCTCAGTGATTTCACGACTGGCAGACTCCAAATAATGAAAGTCGGTGTAACCGGCTTGCAGGGTTCCCAATATGGCGCTGGCTTTAGCTGCATTCAGGAGGGTTTCACGATCACTACAGCGGGCACCGTTAATTTCGGTGAGATTACAAAACTGAAAGCCTGAGCGACCATCTTCGGTATAAGCACGCATGCCGATTTCTGCGCAAGGATTGAAGCCAAACTCCGTATCGTCAGCAAAAATAAAGCCGGGTTCACCATAGTGTTTTGCGGACTCCATCAAATGGTGAAACTCTTCTGCTGTCAGCTCATCACGAATCAGCAAGGCAGAATTGTTTGACCGCGCACGCTGGGGATTGGTATGAAACCAGTCACCCGTTTTGGCCATCATCATCTCCTCATCATCCTTGCTGAACAGACAGATGGTCGCTGCCCGTCGGATACCGCCAGATAACACGGCATCGGACATGTGCATGACAAAGTCATAGGCATGAATGGGACGTAGCTGGATTGCCTGGGCGTGATCACGTGTCACCTGGTCTAACAGCTTGCGACACTTTTCCAGGGCCTCCATCAGCCCGGAAGCACCCGGCGCTTTAAATCCGCCTGAAATAAACGAGCCACGGGGGCGTATCTGACTAGCGTCGAAGTGGACTATCTTGCCCTGATAATCAGGGAAAGGGGCACTCTGATCCCAGTAGCTGGACAGCAGCACGGCAAAGGCATCTGCCCAGCCTTCAATCGAGTCAGGTATTTGGAACACCCTTGCCTCTGTTGGGGAAGGTGCTTTAATTTTGGGCAAGCGCGCCACATGATGGCGCTGAACGGAAAACCCCACCCCACAGCCAGATAAAAGCAAATACATCGCTTCTTGAAAGAACGCCGGGCGGTCAACATAAGAAAACGAACAGTTATATAAACGTGCATTGTGCTTGACGATCTGATCACCACCAAACTGCAACGCCCTTTGTGCACCCAAAATCAGCTTTTCCCGATAGGCCATCTCCGCGAAATCAATCTTTGCCGCCAAGGCCGGAGTCATTTTTTCTGCATATTTTTGTCGGTGCATGTTCATCACCCGGGCAACCGCTTCATCCCAGGTTTCGTAACGCTGATGAGACTCTGACCAACGCGAATAGCCTTTATAAAAATTGGTATCGGCCAGCATGTCGCGAACGATGGCTTCTTTACTGATAAATTCAAGATGGGTACTCATGGGGTCTTATCCTTAATTTGGCTCCAACACTATATATTGTTATCAATTACCATCTATACCACAACATATAGTGCCAACCAAGAGCGACTCAAAACCTGCCCTAAGTCATGCAGGTCTCTTGAAAAAAGCACAGCGCACGACTCATCAGCCCTTGCCAGGGGCCATGAGTCGATGATCAAGCAATGAGATAATTAAAAAATTACAGGAAAAGACGACAGGCAGGATTATCGGTTTCGCGCCAATAGCGATAGCTGATTTTATCCAGGTAGGCTTC
>SKHR01000091.1 GCA_007116865.1 Marinospirillum sp.
AAGCCGCCGGGCTGGCGGTGTTAGCCCTTGGAGAGAATGTAAGTGGCATAGGTCAAGCACCTGTGTCCGGTTCTCAGTGAATTGGGAATCCCCTTCCTTCAGGGAGGGGAGCAGTCAATTAAAACAAGCAGTTTAACCAACTACTGCACAATACTGAATCTCTGGTACACTTCGTCACAACATCCAGTTCATTCGTCCTTGGAGTCTTTTTTTCGTGACATCCAGTGTTTCTCCAGCGTTGACTGATAAACGTCAGCAAATCATTGAGGCCGCTTCCCACGCTTTTTTGGAGAAGGGCTATCAGCATGCCAGCATGGAATCGATTGCCCACCAGGCCGGTGTTGCCAAGCAAACACTGTATAACCACTTTGGCAACAAGGACGCCCTGTTCGTCGCCGTAGTTGAGTCCTTATGTCAATGCGGCCATGAAACCATGCGCCAGGAAGATATCCGCAGCGATGAGGTAGAAGCCGCTTTACAGCAGTATGCACAACGCAAGCTAGCCGACCTCATTTCTGCAAGCAACACAGCGCTCTACCGCATGATGATTGCTGAAGCGATGCGCTTTCCGCGCCTGGGGGAGCTTTTTTTCAATATCGGTATGGAAGAAGACCGTCTGGTATTGGTCAGCTTTCTTCAGCGCCAGCAACAAAACGGCAACCTCAAGGTCGATGACCCAGAGCAGGCTGCGTTATTTTTTCAGGGCGCGCTTAATGCCTATTTCAGGCCGCGTTACATCATGACCGGGAAAAAAGCAGACCCCGATAGCATTCAAAAACACATCCAATACTGTATCGATAAATTTTTGCAGCTTTATCGACCTTAAATTCGCCGTCCCCAAAGGTCATGCTCATCAGCATCGGTGACTTGAACCTGAACCCGCTGCCCAGGTTGCAGGTCGGTTTCGCCGAGCAGAAAAATCTGTCCATCGATCTCTGGTGCATCGGCCCAGGTGCGGCCCGCCGCCCCATCATCACCAACGTCATCAATCAGCACTTCCAGGGTTTTGCCGATTTTTTGCTGCAAACGGGCAGCACTGATTTGCGCCTGTTTTTCCATGAATCGCGCCAAACGCTCTTCTTTAACGGCTTCTGGCACCGCATTGGGTAATTGATTGGCTGTTGCGCCCTCCACCGCGGAATAAGTGAAACAGCCAACACGATCCAACTGCGCTTCATCCAAAAAGTCTAAAAGATATTCAAACTGGGCTTCTGTCTCACCAGGAAAACCGACAATGAAGGTGGAACGTAAGGTCAGATCAGGACACGCCTTGCGCCAGGTCAGAATGCGCTCCAGGGTTTTCTCACTGGCGGCAGGGCGCTTCATCGACTTGAGCACTTCTGGGTGAGCATGTTGAAACGGAACATCCAAATAGGGCAGGATTTTACCTTCAGCCATGAGTGGCAAAATCTCATCCACATGAGGGTAAGGGTAGATATAGTGCAGGCGGACCCACGCCCCCAGGTCACCTAAAGCCTCACACAGGGCCTTCATTTGAGTTTTGATGGGCCGCCCTTGATGAAATCCCGTGCGATATTTCAGATCCAGCCCATAAGCACTGGTGTCCTGCGAAACCACCAGCAACTCTTTGACACCGGCATTGACCAGCCGCTCAGCTTCACCCAGCACCTCCCCGATCGGCCGTGAAACCAGATCACCGCGCAAGGATGGGATGATGCAAAAAGTACAGCGATGGTTGCAGCCTTCGGAAATTTTCAGATAGGCGTAGTGGCGTGGGGTCAGTTTGATGCCTTGGGGTGGCAGCAAGTCCACATAGGGATCATGTTCAGTGGGTGGAGGCAGATGTTGATGTACCGCCTGAACCACCTGCTCGTACTGCTGTGGCCCGGTCACCGCTAGCACCTGGGGATGCAGGTCACGAATGCGCCCTTCTTCGACCCCCATGCAGCCAGTGACAATCACTCGACCATTTTCATTGAGCGCTTCACCGATGGCCTCCAGGGACTCTGCTTTCGCCGCATCGATAAAACCGCAGGTGTTCACCACCACCAGATCGGCATCCTCATAACTGGCCACCAGGTCGTAACCCTCAGAGCGCAGTTGCGTCAGAATGCGCTCCGAATCAACCAGGGCTTTTGGGCACCCCAGACTGACAAAACCAACACGGGGAGAAGCGGACTTAACAGGGTTTGAGGCAGCAGACATAAAGGCTTCCAACTTAGCGGCGAGGAATCAAGGCGTGGATTCTACCGTTTGCACTGACGAAGGTCACCCCATCTGATTTCAAATGCGGTGGATTTTGTTATCCTTGGGGACTGAAAAAAGCGGGGTTCACTAAGGAGCGCAACGCACGGTGATACGAGTTCTGATAATCGACGACCATGAAGTGGTTCGTACCGGCATCAGCAAAGTGCTCGGCGATACCGATGGCATTGAAGTTGTTGGGGTCGCTGCCAGCGGTGAGGATGGCATACAACTGGCTCGAGACAATCCGCCCGATGTCGTACTAATGGACGTCAAAATGCCCGGCATTGGTGGTGTTGAAGCGACACGCAAAATCACTCGCTTACTGCCAGAGGTCCGTGTGATCGGCTTGACTGCCAGTGGTGATGAAATTTTTGTTCAGCGCCTGCTTCAAGCCGGTGCCCGAGGGTATTTGACCAAAGGTGCAGGATTTGATGAGGTGATTCGGGCGATTCGTTTGGTCGCCAACGGTCAGCGTTATGTGGATCCTACCCTGGCCAGTGGCTTGTTGATCCGTCAGCCTGAAGGCCAGGCCAATCCTTTTTCACAACTGTCCGAACGGGAACTCCAGGTCGCATTGATGATCGTCAGCGGTCAAAAAGCCCAGGAAGTCGCCGATCAGCTCTTTGTCAGTCCGCGTACCATCAATACCTATCGCTACCGGATTTTTGAAAAGCTCCAGGTGCGCAATGATGTGGAGCTGACACACTTGGCGCTCAGACATGGCCTGATTGATGTCAACGAGTAACGACAGCTCAGGGTTTGATCATAAAACCTGGCTAAAGAAGGTCACTCAGTCCCCCGGCATTTATCAAATGTTTGCCGCTGATGGCAAGATTCTCTATGTCGGTAAGGCACGCAACTTAAAAAAACGGGTGGCAAGTTATTTTCGCAGCCAGGGGCTCAACCCCAAAACCCAGGCACTGGTCAGCCGCATTCACCACATTGAAGTCACCGTCACGCGCAGCGAAATCGAGGCGCTGCTGCTTGAACAGAACCTGATCAAAGCTCTAAAGCCGCCGTTCAATATTCTGCTGCGTGACGACAAGTCCTACCCCTTTTTGCACTTCTCCGACCATCCCTGGCCTGCGCTTTCATTGCGTCGTGCGCGCCATCAACGTGGCCCAGGACAATGGTTTGGCCCCTATCCCAGCGCCCAAAATGTGCGTGATACCCTGCAGTTGCTCTACAAGGTGTTTCAAATTCGTCAGTGTGATGACACCACCTTCAGCCATCGCACCCGCCCCTGTTTGCAGTATCAAATCAAGCGCTGCTCCGCACCCTGCACGGGCCAGATCACGGCTCAGGCCTATGCTGAAGACCTGCAACATGCCCAGTGGCTGCTCAAGGGCAAAAGCCAGGCGCTGACGCAGACCCTGGCAGAAAAAATGGAGGCCGCTGCCGCTGCACTGGATTTTGAACAGGCGGCCCATTATCGCGATCAAATTCAGCAGTTGCGTCAACTGCAAAGTCAGCAGGATGTGGATACCGGCGTCGGTGATGTGGATGTCTTTGCACTGGCTGCTCAGGCCGGGCGCTGCTGTATCAGCCTGCTACAAGTGCGTGAAGGGCGTTTGATCGGCACCCGCCACTTCAACTTCAAAGATCCGCTGGAAAGCCAGGCCGAAGCCAGCCTGACTGCTTTTATTGCTCAGTATTTTTTATCCAGAACTGCGCTGCCGCCCGCCACTGAAATTCTGTTGAGCCATCCGATAGAAGCGGTCGACACGCTGCAAGCTGCCTTGTCTGAACGCTTCGGCTACACCTCAAGAATTGCCTGGCAGGTACGCAGCCAAAGAGCCCGCTGGCTGGATCTGGCCCGCACCAATGCCGATCAGCAGCTAAGCAGCCAGCTCAACCAGTCCGACCTGCAACACGCCCGTTTGCAAGCTCTGCAAACCCTGACCGGATTGGAGCAAGCCCCCAAGCGCCTGGAATGCTTTGATATCAGCCACAGCCAGGGTGAAGCAACCGTGGCCTCCTGCGTGGTTTTCGATGATCAGGGGCCACGCAAATCGGACTATCGACGCTTTAATATTGAGGGCATCACCGCAGGGGATGACTACGCCGCGATGGCTCAGGCGCTACGCCGACGTTACCTGAAGGTTCAGGCCGGTGACCTGCCCTGCCCCGATCTTTTGATTGTCGATGGCGGCAAAGGTCAGCTCAATGCCGCTAGGGCCGTGCTCAATGAACTGGCACTGTCACAGATCACACTGATCGGTGTCGCCAAAGGCAGCACACGCAAAGCGGGGTTTGAAACCCTGTTTATTGAGGACACCCAAAATGCGGTTGATCTGCCCGGCCACTCACCAGCACTCAACCTGATCCAGCATATTCGTGATGAGGCGCACCGCTTTGCGATCACTGGGCATCGGCAAAAAAGAGACAAGTCACGCACACAGACACGTTTTCTTGCCGAGGTCAAAGGCATTGGCAGCAAACGCCGCCAAGCCTTGCTGCGTCATTTTGGTGGCAAGGCCGCTGTTGCCCAGGCCAGCATCAACGATCTTTGCCAGGTCGAAGGCATAAGTCGTGCCATGGCCGAAGCAATTCATGCTAATCTGCACCCTGAGTAAACTGATCACCCTTTTCAATGCGATGCCCTGGATAAACAACGGATGAACCTGCCGACTTACCTGACTTTATTACGAATTTTTGTGATCCCTCTGCTGGTCATCATCTATTACCTACCATTTGAAAGCCGCTATCTGATCTGTGCCGGACTCTTTGCTGCTGCCGCTTTCACGGATTGGCTGGACGGTTTTCTGGCCCGGCGCTGGAATCAAACCACCCCCTTTGGGGCATTCCTTGATCCAGTCGCTGACAAACTCATGGTGGCGGTTGCCTTGGGTGTGTTGATTGAAGCCCATGCCACCTGGATTCTGACTTTTCCCGCTCTGATCATCATTGGACGTGAAATTGTCATTTCCGCCCTGCGCGAGTGGATGGCGGAAATCGGTAAAAGTGCTCAAGTGGCGGTGAGTTGGCTGGGAAAAGTCAAAACCACACTGCAAATGCTGGCGATTTTTCTTCTGCTCCTGGTTCCGCCAGGAGAGTGGCAGGCCTGGTTTGGGGTTGCCTGCCTGTACCTTGCCGCTTTGCTAACGCTTTGGTCTATGGTGATTTATTTGCAGGCCGCCCGACCTCATTTGTTGACAGATGAGAAACACCCCCTATAATGTCGCCTCAGTTGCGCGGGAATAGCTCAGTGGTAGAGCACAACCTTGCCAAGGTTGGGGTCGCGAGTTCGAATCTCGTTTCCCGCTCCACTTACGAGGCTGGGTGGCAGAGTGGTTATGCAGCGGATTGCAAATCCGTGGACGCCGGTTCGATTCCGACCCCAGCCTCCATTTTTTTATCTCTACCCTGCCCGGGTGGTGGAATTGGTAGACACAAGGGATTTAAAATCCCTCGCTCTTTCGAGCGTGCCGGTTCGATTCCGGCCTCGGGCACCACAAGTCAGTCCATCATCCCAAACTCCAAAAAAATCTTCTGCTGACTAAAGTCAGTGCCCATCAGCTGCTAAACTTCTGGCTGAACCCTTTTCTATTTCTCGGAGGCCCTTGATGCGCTTACTACATACCATGCTCAGAGTCGGTGATCTGCAACGATCGGT
>SKHR01000169.1 GCA_007116865.1 Marinospirillum sp.
CCGGTTTTGGGCTGTGTTCCCTGGAGCTTAGATCTGATTGCAACGCGTGCCAGTGATTTAGCACGCCACCTGAAGGCTGAAATCATTCATGAGGGTGAGCTGCATAGTCGCCGTATTCGCAGTGTGACCTTCTGTGGGCGCTCAGTGCCGAACATGGTTGAGCATTTCGCACCGGGTGCATTACTGGTCACTTCAGCAGATCGTCCTGATGTGATTGTTGCCGCCTGTCTGGCTGCGATGAATGGTGTTGAAATCGCTGCGTTATTGCTGACTGGTGGCTTTGAATTCCCCGCCTCTTTACGCAGTCTCTGTGATCGCGCATTCAACACCGGGCTGCCCGTCATCGGCACCCAAAGCAACACCTGGCAAACCTCACTGAACCTACAAAGCTTCAATCTTGAGGTGCCGCCAGATGACAAGGATCGAATCGAGTTTGTTTCCGAACACATTGCCCGCCATATTGATCATCGTTGGATCGAGTCGCTAGCGCGACAAACCCCACGCAGCCGCCGCATGAGCCCGCCCGCTTTCCGCTACCAGTTGACTCATCAGGCACGCAAAGCAGGCAAAAGAATTGTGCTGCCAGAAGGCAACGAGCCACGCACTATTAAAGCCGCTGCCATCTGTGCTGAACGCCAGATCGCGCATTGTGTGCTGCTGGGCAATCCAGAAGAAATTCAGGGTATTGCCGAGCGCCAAGGCGTCAAACTCACCAACGGTGTGACAATCATTGATCCAGAAAAAGTCAGAGATCAATATGTTGAGCGCCTGGTCGAGCTACGCCAAAGCAAAGGCATCACAACCTTAGCCGCTCGAGATCAGCTACAAGACAATGTGGTTCTTGGCACCCTGATGCTGGAAAAGGATGAGGTGGATGGCCTGGTTTCCGGTGCTATCAACACCACGGCCAACACCCTGAGGCCACCGCTGCAATTGATTCGCACGGCACCGGGCAGCTCACTGGTTTCTTCCGTATTTTTCATGCTGCTGCCAGATCAAGTGCTGGTTTATGGCGACTGCGCGATCAACCCCGACCCCAATGCCGAAGAACTCGCTGACATTGCGATTCAATCCGCTGACTCGGCACGTGCCTTTGGCATTGAACCCAGAGTCGCCATGATCTCCTACTCAACCGGCTCATCCGGAACCGGCGTGGATGTGGACAAGGTGCGTGAAGCCACGCGTATTGCTCAGGAGAAACGCCCAGACCTGATCATTGATGGGCCCCTGCAATATGATGCGGCCATCATGGAAAATGTGGCTCGCTCCAAAGCGCCAGACTCCCCCGTTGCGGGCAAGGCCACCGTGTTTGTGTTCCCGGATCTGAATACCGGCAATACCACCTACAAAGCGGTACAGCGCTCTGCTGAGCTTGTCTCTATCGGCCCAATGCTGCAAGGTATGCGCAAACCCGTCAATGACCTGTCCCGTGGGGCACTGGTCGATGATATTGTTTACACCATCGCCTTGACTGCAATCCAGGCTCGCCAAGCTGAAGAGCGCCTTGCCCAGGCACCTGAAACCGCCTGAACCTGAAATCACTTTCTCTTAACGCAACAAACCCGCCAAATGGCGGGTTTGTTGTTGTGCAGCTTCAACCTGAGTTGCTTAGGGCAGCGCAGGTGGAACAATCTGCGGCATTTCACCAGTCAGCGAGTGCAGGAAGGCAACGATATCCGCATTGGTACGGCTATCAAACTCGCGACCCAGCATTTCACGTCCCATGATCTGAACGGCTTCACTCAAAGTCTCAGTGCCACCGTTGTTGAAGTAGGGATAGGTGACCGCCACATTACGCAGTGTGGGGGTTTTGAAACGGAAACGATCAGCTTCGTCACCAGTCACCAGGAAACGACCTACGTCAGTAGAACCGGGAACCTGAATGGCGTGGAAGTTGCTGTCAGTCAAGGCTGGGCCAGTGTGACAAGCAGTACAGCCGTTATCAACAAAGGCAGCCATGCCGCGCTTCTGCGAATCGGTCAACGCATCTAAATCACCCGCCAAATAACGATCGAAAGGTGAGTTAGGCGTGTTCAAAGTGCGCTGGAAGTTTGCCAGGGCTTTAGCCACCCGCTCTGGCGTGATCTCTGGCGTACCATAGGCCGCTTCAAAAACACGCTTGTAGGCATCAAACTCTTCCAGACGTGCGATGGCTTCGTCCAGCGGCATGTTCATTTCAATGTCCGCTTCGATTGGACCCAAAGCCTGACCTTCCAGATCGGGTTCACGACCATCCCAGAACTGAGCGGTAAAGAAGCCTGAGTTCAGAACAGTTGGGGTATTACGGTCACCCACCTGACCATCGTGACCCGTTGCACGAGGAATCCGGTCAGACCAGCCCAGCGCAGGGTTGTGACAGGTTGCACAGCTGATCACGCCGCTGGCAGAAATACGTGGTTCAAAAAACAGCATTTTACCCAGATCAACCTGTTCAGGGCTCATTGGGTTATGGCTAGGAATAGGTGGCAGGGTCGGCAGGGCCTCGAAAAATCCCGAATAACGCACAAAGTAACCATCGTCATAAACGCCGTCTACTTTGGTGTACTCAGAACGTTCGCTGGTACCCGTCATACCACAACCGGCAGTGATCGCTAGTAGACCAACCGCACCAAAAACCGGCAGGGTTTTGGTCAGGTGAGTTTTCCAGTTCATAGGTGTCTCCTCAGACAATGTTCTAGGTTAGCTTATAAGCCTTTGGCTCAATTCACTTTCCCTTTAAGAGTAGAGATTACTCTTCGACTCAGTATAGCGTTATTTATCGACTAAAGAACAAAGTTCAGAGCTACAAATTGTTACTCTCTGGTAGCAGATCATGACTAAACACATGTTTTTATGATCTGGGTCACTCTGTTGAGTCCTGTGCCGATGGCAATTCAAGACGCGCCTTTTCAACCAGCTCGGCTGGCAGCTCACGTGTCACCGAAACGCCCAGCTCACGGAACTCAGAAGCCTGTTTGATCAGGTTTCCAGGGCCGGTTGAAAGCTGCCCCATCGCTCTGGAATAGGTCTCTTTCGCTTTATCCAACTGACCACCGACCGCCTGCATGCTTTCCAGGAAAGTGCGTAATTTGTTGTAAAAACGTTCAGCTCTGAGCGCCAGCTCCTGACTGTGTTTATTTTGATTCTCAAAACGCCACAACTGACTGACGATATTCAGGCTGGTCAGCAGGGTGGTCGGGGTTGCGACCAACACGTTATTTTCTATTGCTCGCTGATAAATGGCCGGATCTTCTTTCAACGCCAGCACATAAGCCGACTCAATGGGGATGAACATGATGACTGCTTCAGGCGAATTCATGCCTTCCAGCCGATAATAGGCCCGATCTGAAAGCTCCTGAATTCGTTCCCGGACCGCCTGAGCATGCTCTTTCAGCGCTTGTTTGGCCTGGATTTCATTCTCGGCACTGGTATAACGGGTATAGGCATTCAATGAGGTTTTAGCATCAATGATCAGGTGTTTGTTTTGCGGCAGATAAACCACGGCATCCGGGCGACGGCGACCCTCTTCGCCCTGCAGGCTGACTTCACGGCGATAATCCTCACCTTCACGCAGACCGGTTTGTTCAAGCACCCGCTCTAGAATCATTTCCCCCCAGGTTCCCTGCTGTTTCACATCTGCTCTTAACGCCTGACTGAGTTGTTCCGCCTGCTCAGTGATTTCCCGATTCAGCTGCTGCAGATGCTTGAGCTCCTGATTGAGCGCCGTACGCTGTTTGGTTTCCTCCAGATGCAGTGCTTCCACCCGGTTTTTGAACTGTGAAACATCCTCTTGCAACGGCTTGAGCAACTGGGTCAAGCTCTCGCTATTGAGTTCTTTAAACGCCTTGCCCTTTTGCTCCAGGATTTCTGCGGCCAGCAGCTCGAAGTCTTTTTTCATCTGCTCACGGGCTTCCTGAAGCAGTTTTAACTGGGCTTCATGGTGGCGCTCACGCTCATTTTGACTGCTCTGCAGGTGAGCGTGTTTTTCACGCCACATTCCTGACTCCGCCTGACTTTCTGCAAGTTTCTTTTCCAAATGATCACATTGACTGTTCAAGTGCTCTACTTGGGTCATGAACTTTTCTGCATCCAAATCACTTTGATGCAGCATTTTTTCAACGGCCTGAAAGCGGATTTGCAAGGCTTCGTGATCCTCACTGAGTTTTTTTAACGAGGCCTGAGCGCTTTCAAGGCGAGCCTTATTGGCTCGTCCAGCCATCCACACAGTAAATGCGCCCAAGGTCAGGCCGACAGCGCCAGAAGCAAGCATCAACACACTGGGTTCCATTTGTTTTTCTCCTCAACAACCATCAATAGATAACGGTATAAAAATTAAAGCTCAAGCATTTCACCTCGAGTCAAATCGCTGAGCTTTTCTTTTAGTTCATCAAGCGCCTTGGCATCACCGCCAAGCTTTAAACACACCCCAGAGGCATAGCTGACCTCCAGGCTTAGATTAAGGCTTTCCGCAAGATGCCTGGCTGAAGACTCATGTTCATAGCCAATGACCAGTTGAAGCTTGCCCCAGGGCTGCAAGGGCACACAATCCACCCCTTTCAGTGGCTCACTGATCGCCTGACTATAGGCACGCACCAAACCACCCGCTCCCAGTTTGATGCCACCAAAATAACGCACCACCACCGCCAGCACTTGATCCAGCGCATGATGCTGTAACACATTCAACATTGGGGCGGCTGCCGTGCCGGATGGCTCACCATCATCCGACTGGCGCACTTGCTGATCGGTGAGCAGGCAAAAACACACATGCGCCGCGTCTGGATGCTGCTGGCGCAGGCTCTGCACCCGTGCCAGCCCTTCCTGTTGGCAGGCGACCGGCTCCAACCAGGACAAAAAACGAGATTTTTTAATGATCAGCTCGTGCTGCAACCCGCTATTCAGGGTATAGCGCACCTACATCCCCTTTTGGCGGCGCTGATCCACGGGGATTCCGGCCACGCCCCAGTTTTCCATCTCAACCTCATCAATCACCACCACGGTTGTCGCAGGGTTTTTACCCAGCACATCCACCAGAAGCTGGGTCGCTCCTTCAATCAATTGCTGTTTCTGTTCGCGGGTCACGCCTTCGCGCGTGACTTTGATGTTGACGTAAGGCATGCTTTTCTCCAATTAAATCAAAGCTTGATTGTCGCATATTTTCAGCGCTGGAGCCGCCCCTATGAGACGCCTGTACACTGGCAAGAATCCTGCAAAAGCCTTAAGCATTGATGAGTTAAAGGCTATGGCACTCAAGCGGCTGCCCAATTTCTGTAGCGAATACCTGCTGGGAGGGGCCGACGATGAACTGACCCTCAAGCGCAACCGGACGGCATTTGACGACCTAACCTTTTGCCCCAAAACCCTGGTCGATATCAGCCAGCGGGAACTCACCACCCACTTGTTTGACAAACCCCTGGCCATGCCCTTGTTATTGGCGCCAACCGGTTTCAATGGTCTGCTCAGTCACGAAGGGGATTTAAAGCTGGCACAAGCAGCCAAAGCGGCTGATATCCCTTTTTGTCAGAGCATGGTTTCCACCGTGAGCATCGAAAGAATTGCTGAAACGGGCGTACGCCATTGGATGCACCTGTATCTGTTTAAAAACCGCGACAACCTCAAGGGAGTGATACAACGCGCTCAAGCTGTTGACTGTGAAGCGCTGGTGATCACCACGGACACTTCAATCATTGGCAATCGGGAGTGGGATAAACGCAACTATCGTGCGCCCATGCAGCTGGATTGGCGCAATCTCTTGCACGTCATGACCCGCCCTGGCTGGGCCAAGGACATCTTCATCCCTCACGGCATGCCACGTTTTTGTAATTTAGGC
>SKHR01000247.1 GCA_007116865.1 Marinospirillum sp.
ATCATCATTTCACTGCCTTTCAAAATCATGCTGTTTGTTCTAGTGGACGGCTGGACGCTGGTGATGGGGACACTGGCTGCCAGTTATGGCTATTAGCGTGGCTGGGCGCAAAGGAGGAATACATGTCTCCTGAGGTAGCAGTCGATCTACTGCGCGAAGCGCTTTTTATCGTGATCACCATTGTTGCGATCGGTGTGGTGCCCAGCCTGCTGGTTGGTTTGATGGTGGCGGTCTTTCAGGCAGCCACGCAAATCAACGAACAAACCCTGAGTTTTTTGCCACGTCTGATGGCCACCCTGTTGGCGCTGATTTTTGCTGGACCAATGATTCTGCGTATGCTCATGGAGTTCTTTGAGCGCCTTGCAAATGAAATCCCCTTCCTGATCGGGTGAGCGGATGCTTTCCCTGCCGCTGACACCGGAAACGCTGACCGCTTTGATCGGTAGTTTTTTGTGGCCGTTTTTTCGCATTGGCGCTTTTTTTATGGCAGCACCGATTTTTGGCGCCAACATGGTGCCCATGCCGGTGCGTCTAGGTCTGGCTTTTTTTGTCACCCTTTTGTTGATGCCCCTGCTGCCACCCGTGCCAGTCATTGACGGCCTGACACTCCACGCCTGGTTGCTGGTGATTCAGCAGATTCTGATTGGCGTGAGCCTCGGGTTTATGGTGCAGCTGTTGTTCCAGGTGTTTGTCATGTTTGGTCAGGTGGTCGCGATGCAGATCGGGATGGGCATGGCGCGAATGGCCGACCCGACCACGGGAATCAACGTGACGGTACTCAGCCAGTACACCCTGATTCTGACCAATCTGGTCTTTCTGGCGACTGGCGGGCATTTGGTGGTGATTTATACCCTGGCTGAGAGTTTTACCATCATTCCGGTCACCACTGAAGGGTTCAGTCGTGAGCACGCCTGGTTGATCGCTTCACAGGGTGCCTGGTTGTATATGGGGGCTTTTTTGATGGCCTTGCCGATCATCTTTGCTAAATTGGTGGTGAACATTGCCTTGGGTGTGATCGTGAGGGCTGCGCCACAGTTGAACATTTTTGTCATTGGTTTTCCGATCATGATGATGCTGGGCCTGTTAGAGCTTTGGGTCTGGGTGGCGGACTATTTGTTCCATTATGAGCGCATGTCGCTGGATGTTTTTGCGCTGATCCGTGAGTGGCTGGGGCTGTTTTAGATGGCACAGGAAAACAAAGACGGTCAGGAAAAAACCGAAGAACCCACGTCGAAACGTCGTGAAGACGCTCGCCGTGACGGGGAGGTGGCTCGTTCTAAGGAGCTGAGCACGGCCATGTTGCTGCTGACGGCGGGAACAACGCTGCTGATTTTGGGTGCCTGGATGGGCACCAAAGCACTCGATATCATGGAGTACAACTTTTCACTGACCCGTGATGATCTGATCACCCATGAAGCCATGTTCACGCATTTTGGTGTTTCGGTATGGCATGCGATCGTCACGGTATTGCCGTTTTTGATCGTGCTGTTTTTTGTTGGGGCGATTTCACAAATACTGGTAGGTGGCTGGAACTTCACATTTAAAGCCCTGCAGCCAAAATTCAGCAAAATGAATCCGATTTCCGGGCTTAAACGCATTGTCTCAAAAAACTCATTGGTTGAACTGATCAAGTCGATTGCCAAGGTGCTGTTGGTGGGGGTGACTGCCTACATCATTATTTGGGGGCTGAAAGAAGAGTTTGCTACTTTAGGGTTTATGGCATTTGAGCCGGCGATTGCCAAGGGCAGTTACTTGATTGTCTGGGCCTTTATCGCGATCAGTTTGTCGTTGATTCTGGTCGTCATCATCGATGTGCCTTGGCAGATGCATCAGCACAATGAAAAGCTGAAGATGACCCGCCAGGAAGTCAAGGATGAACACAAAAACACCGAGGGTAACCCTCAAGTTAAAAGCCGGATCCGGCGCTTGCAGATGGAAATGGCACAGCGTCGAATGATGGCCGATGTTCCAAAGGCGGACGTGATCATCACCAACCCGACCCATTATGCAGTGGCGCTCAAATACGATGAGCAGGGCAGTGGTGCGCCTGTGTTGCTGGCCAAGGGGCAGGATGAGATTGCCTCCAAAATCCGCGAAATTGCGGACCATTACGAAATTCCGGTTTTGCAAGTGCCGCCCCTTGCGCGGGCTGTGTTCTTTTCGACTGAACTGGGAGATGAGATTCCTCAAGCGCTTTATATGGCCGTTGCTCAGGTCTTGGCCTATGTCTATCAAATGAAGCAGCATAAAGCCGGGCGGGCCGCGAGGCCGGGTCCGGTGCCGCAGGTCGATGTGCCTGCTGATTTAGATCCCGACTCATCCAGTGAATGAGTCGTCAGTTCCTGCCTGAGTGCAGTATAATGGTCATCTTGGTGTGATAAGGCCAGCTCCAGACGGAGTTGAGCGAAGCGGCATTTTAACGATAGGGCTGCAATCAATGTGGTTGATGACAAGTGGTCGTTGTACAGATAAACGTCAAACCTGGCAGCTGACCCTGGAACAAGGAAAAAAACGCTTAGCCTTGACCCAGGGAATAAAAGGCCTGCAGCGCTTAGCAACGGCTCTGGTGGCCAGTCAGTTAGTCCCCATTAAAGCGTCTACCTGGCGCCCGCTGGAACAGCGCCTGTTTTGGGCGCCGCTTGAACTGTCACTGTTTGCAACGGATGGTGGCGATATCAGCGTTCTTGGCACCCTGAATGATGAGCAGGTGGCGTGTCTGGTTGCTGGCTTGTCCGATCCTTTTTTGCGTGAGCTGGTTGCCAGACGTCTGGGTTTGCGCGCACATCAGATTCGCCCCAAACGTGAAGCGATGCTGGATCCGGCTTTACTCCAGGCTGTCATGCGTTTATGTCAGGCGGGGCTGCCTTATGTCGATGAGGTGCTTTTCCCGCCTTTGGAAGCAAAAAAACTGAGCCCCTGTCAGGTCTCAGTCAATCTGGACACGCTGCATGGACTGGACCTGCAGGCCAGCGATCAGTTGCCTGGTGGTGGCTGCGCCCTGCGCCTGGCCACAGGACGCAAAACCCTGTTGCTGGATCCCTTGAGCCTGCCGGCTTTATGTCAGGCACTATCTGAAGCAGCCAGTGCTTTTGAAGGCTGGTCTATCGGTCAGGCCGATAGTGGTGACGGCTATTCGGTCAGTTTGACGCGTGCCTATGGGGCTCCGGCTTTGGGGCGTATTCCTGCGCATTGGGAAGCTTTGACGCTTTTGGATGTGCGTATGACGGCGAACAACTTGATTGAGGTTCTAACAGATGCTGATGGCCGTAGTGCCGAACGTTTAGCCAGGCTCTGTAGCGAACAGTGTCTTGGGTTGTTTCTGTGGGCGACTGAACTCGCTCTGGTGCCCGTCACTGATCGGGTGCTGAGCATGCGCAAAGCAGGGATTTATGCAGAAAAACTGACCCGGGTCTGGGGGCCGATTGGCGGTGCCCAATATCCTCAGCGCTTGTTATGGCTGGCCGATCGTGCGGTCAAACGTGTCGCCAAGATTTGTGACGCGCTGGCTGATGAGCGGCCGGTAGTAGAGAAAGAATCGGGGGGACTGGATCTGGATGCATTAGACTCAATCACCAGTCGGGTCACCTTCTAAGCGGTTCACTTTACGGGTGTTAGTTGGCATACTTCGCCCTTGCTTCCCTTAATTAGGACTTTCCATGGATCGAGCCCAGTTCCAAGGCGCTTTTCGCAGCGTGATGCAAAGTCAGATAGGAATTCCTTTATTCCTGCTGGCTTTGTTGGCGATGATGACGCTGCCGGTGCCGGTGTTTTTGCTCGACGTTTTTTTTACTTTCAATATTGCGTTTGCCATTATCATTTTGTTGGTCGCGGTTTACGCTTTGCGCCCCCTCGACTTTGCCGTTTTTCCAACGATTTTGCTGGTTGCAACTTTGCTGCGTCTGGCTTTGAATGTGGCCTCAACCCGTATCGTTCTGCTCAATGGGCATGAAGGTGGAGATGCCGCCGGCAAGGTGATCGAGTCCTTTGGTTCGGTCTTGATCGGTGGTAACTATGTGGTGGGTCTGATTGTGTTCCTGATTTTGGTGATCATCAATTTTGTGGTCATCACCAAGGGTGCGGGGCGTATCTCTGAAGTGAGTGCTCGCTTTACCCTGGATGCCATGCCTGGTAAGCAGATGGCGATAGATGCGGATCTGAATGCGGGTCTGATTGATCAGGCCGAAGCTAAAAACCGACGCGAAGAAATCGCTGCAGAAGCCGACTTTTATGGCTCGATGGATGGTGCCAGTAAGTTTGTACGCGGTGATGCCGTGGCTGGCATCATGATTTTGTTCATCAATGTGATTGGTGGGCTGTTGATCGGCATGATTCAGCACGACCTCAGCTTTGCCGTGGCTGCAGAGCGTTATGTGCTGCTGACCATTGGTGATGGTCTGGTTGCACAAATCCCTTCGTTGATGCTGTCGGTTTCTGCCGCGATCATGGTCACGCGGGTGAACTCATCACAAACGATTTCCTCTCAGGTTCAGGGTCAGATGTTTGGTACACCCAAGGCCTTGGCCGTAGCGGCGGTACTCATGATCATCATGGGTCTGGTACCCGGCATGCCGCACCTGGCTTTTTTGGGGCTCGCCAGTGTGGCCGGTGGCGGGGCTTATCTGATTCATCGTCTATTGCAAAAGCAGCTTGCCGAACAGCAGGCTGCTGAGCGCGCCGCCAATCAAAAGCCCATCACTCCAGACCCGGGTCAGGTCGATCAAAAAGAGCTCAACTGGCAGGATGTTGCACCGGTTGATCTGCTGGGATTGGAGGTGGGTTACCGGTTGATTCCCTTGGTTGATAAAACCCAGGGTGGGCAACTCTTGGGACGGATCAAAGGGATTCGAAAAAAGCTGTCACAAGATCTGGGTTTTTTGATGCCATCGGTGCATATCCGCGACAACCTGGATCTGACCCCCAACAGCTACCGGATCGCGCTCAAAGGGGTCACCATTGGTGAGGCAGAGGTTCATCCAGAGCGAGAAATGGCGATCAATCCCGGCCAGGTATACGGCAAGATCAACGGGATCAAAGGCCGCGATCCGGCATTTGGACTGGAAGCCGTATGGATCAACCCCTCTCAGCGTGAGGAAGCGCAGACGCTGGGTTATACCGTGGTCGACGCCAGTACGGTGATCGCGACCCAGCTGAACCAGGTGATGCATGACTATGCGCATGAGTTGATCGGCCATGACGACGTGCAAAAGATGCTGGATATTCTGGGGCAAACTTCACCCAAGCTGGCCGAGCAGCTGGTGCCGGATAGTGTCAGTTTGTCGATCCTGTTAAAAGTACTGCAGAACCTGCTGATTGAGCAGGTTCCGGTGCGCGATTTTCGCTCCATTGCTCAAGCGCTGGTGGATGCAGCACAAACCACCAGAGATCCGGTACAATTGACTTCGGCAGTGCGGGTCGCCTTGTCGCGTTCAATCGTACAGGCGATCACCGGGCCCAGTGACCACCTGGCGGTGATCACCCTGGAGCCGCAGCTGGAGCAGATTCTGCTGAAGAGCGTGCAGCAGGCGGCTCAGCAGGGCGGAGAGACTGACCAGCTGATTTTGGAACCGGCAATGGCTGAAAAACTACAGCAGTCGTTGAGCGAGGTGGCCCAGCAACAGGAAATGGCAGGCAATCCAGCGGTGTTGGTGACTGCCGCACCCGTGCGTCCGGTCATGGCGCGTTTCGTTCGCTATGGCATTCAGAACGTACATGTGCTTTCCTATCAGGAAATCCCTGATAATAAACAAATTACCATTGTTGCAACC
>SKHR01000133.1 GCA_007116865.1 Marinospirillum sp.
TCACGCGCCTTCTCAAAATTTTGTTTCGCGGCATAGGTATGCTCACTGACACTGAGCTGCATCAACAACATATGCAGCATGATCACCAGCAAGGACTGGTAGTTATTCCAGCTGATATGCGTGACCCACCCCATCAGTGCCAAAATCGTATAAACCGACACCAGCAGCATGGGACCAAAAGCCAGAATGTATAAACGCGCAGTACGCAGCCCCTTAAAGCTGAGCCAAACAGACAAAATAAACATCAATAAAAAAAGCACACTGACCAGCAACCATAACCAGGGGCGCAACCAAACATCCAAGCCTAGGGGCACCGCGAGCAGAGCAAAGCCCGTTACCGCCAAAACCCCCAGGGTCAGCCAGCGATCGGCTTTCAATGCATGGCGTTTAAAATTCACCACCTGACGGAATACCAGCCAGCTCATCAGAAAAATCAGTGCATGCAGCAAGCTGATCCAGGCAGTCACATCCAGAACACCTTGGGGCTGAACCAAGTAATGCAGCAGTCCCTCAACCAAAAAGAAGTAGACGCCCAAAATCAGTAAATACAGGCCATAAACCAGGTAAGCACGCTCCTTGATTATCGCAAACTGCACGAAATTCATCAGGCAGATCACCAGCAGGGAAATGAAAAAACCACCAAAAACCAGCATTTCAATTTGGCTTTCCATGATAAATGCTGGCGGCTGCAACAGGCGTAATTGAGCAGCCAGGTTAGTTGTCGTTTCAATTTCCACCAGCAGCGGGCGAGTTTCCCCTGGCTGCAATTCTATTAAAAACAGCGAGTTGCGATAAGCCACTTCGCGCCCCTGCCAAGAGGCCTGGCGTCCTTGATGCTGAGACAGCCACTCCCCCTCTACAAACTGCTGATGCAGGGTGACCTGATCCAAATGGGTTGGACGAATATCTAAAAGATAGCGTTTCGGTTGTTCCGTCGCATTCTGTAGTGCCAGTCTCAGCCATAGGCGGCCGCTTTGATAACCATGGCTGACCCGGTCGGTGACCGGCTCAAAACCTTGTTCTGGCAGAGTGTCGATGGTGTACTGGCGCTCAATATCCAGTAACTGCTCAGCCTTTGTTGTGACTGGCTGTATTGAGGGCGTTTGTGCATCCAGCACCAAAACAGGGGCCGCGCTCGCACTAGCGGCTCCCAGGTATAAACCGAAGAGCAAACGCAAAACCCAGTGTTTCACCATGTCAGCCTGCCTCTACCCACTCAGGTTCACGCGCTAGTTGAACCGCAAAACGTCGCCAGACTTCAGCCTGGATCTGCTGCTCCAGATCCAAAAGGCCCTCCCGCTGACCACCGCCCAGATGCGTGAGCACCAGTGCTTGCTGATCATGCACTGCAAACGCCCCCAGGCGCTGACCCTTGAAGCCGCACTGATCAATAAGCCAACCCGCGGCCAGCTTTACCTGATCCCCATCGGGATAAACCGGCAGATCTGGCCAATCCTGCTTGAGCTGCTGGGCCTGAGCCTGACTGACACGCGGATTTTTGAAATAACTACCCACATTGCCAAGCAGTGCAGGGTCAGGCAGTTTTTCCCGACGTATCTGCATCACCACTTGTGCCACCTGCTCCGGCAAAGGCCGCTGGGTAAAGGCAGTGCCTAGATCTGCTTGTGAACGGGCTAAACGCTGCGCCAGATCGGCATAATCCAGATTCACCTCAGCCTGAGTTTTCAGTCTCAGCTGCAAAGCGGTGATCAGTACATGACCTTTCCAGTCCCGTTTGAAGCGACTATCCCGATAACTCAGCTGGCAGTCTTTTGCATCGATCCAGTCCTGTTGCCCCGTTTGCAACCAGACCACCTGAACTGCCTCCAGGGTTTGCGCCAACTCCGCACCATAGGCGCCGATATTTTGCACCGGTGCGGCCCCACAATGACCGGGAATCAAAGCCAGGTTTTCCAGGCCAAACAAACCCCGTGCGCAGGTTTCCAGCACCAGCTGATGCCATGAATAACCGGCGGGGACAATCAAACGCTGAGTCTGGCCTTCCTGGGGCAACCACTGGACCGGGGTCGGCAGACATTGCAGTACCATGGCATTGAGCCGGGAGGGCAGAATCACATTGCTGCCACCCCCCAAGGGAAACAAAGGCAGCCGATGATGCTGAGCAAAATCTCGTGCGGCCAGATACTCATCCAGGCAACTGGCTTTAAGCAAAAAACGGGCGTGCGAAGTCAAACCCAGGCTATTCAGCTGGGTCAGATCCGCATCCTTTTGTTTAACCAGCATGGGTGGTTCGCAAGTGGTCAAGCAGCGCATCACAGGCCTGCTCGATCAAGTCAATGACCTGAAAAAAACCCGCCTCACCGCCGTAATAAGGGTCGGGCACCTGGGTCAAGCCCGTTGCTCCATAATCCAGCAGACGCTGAAGCTTTGCATGCGCCTGAGATCCGGCCAGGTGCTTGAGATCCGAATAATTGGAGTCATCCATTGCCAGCACATAGTCAAAGGTTTGCAGGTCTTCAGCGCTGACCTGGCGCGCGCGCAAGGTGGATAGATCATACCCCCGCTCCAAGGCGGCCTGCTGCATTCTTGGGTCTGGGGCTTTGCCCACATGCCATCCGCCTGTCCCGGCCGAATCCAGTAAAATGTGCGCTTCCAGACCTGCCTGCCTGACCTTATGGCGCATCACGCCTTCAGCCGTTGGCGAACGACAAATATTGCCCAAACATACAAATAGCACTTTTATTGGCCTGACATCTTTCATCAATCACCACCTTTTCTGTTTGGCCGGATTTGGTGACAAACCGCCTGCAATTCTTACCAGCCATGTTATATTAGTTTGCCTGTTTTTGTTGCCACCAAGGTGATTTTTTTGACCCAAACCAACCACCTGCCGCCGCCGCTGCCCCTATCGACTCCCGGTCGCAACCTGATGCGTTTAACCCTGGTGCGCGGTATCACCTGGACTGGTTTTTTGATCGGTATTCTGCTCGGCTTAGAAGTCTTTGGTTTTGAGCTGAACGTGGTCGCGGTGTTTGCCATCATCATGACCATGGCGCTGATCAACCTGCTGACCTGGTGGCGCATCAGCTGGCCAAGGCCAGTCGCAGATACCGAATACCTGCTTCACCTGCTGGCCGACATCATCGGCTTGACCCTGCTTTTTTATCATACCGGTGGTGCCAACAATCCATTCATTTCTTACTTTTTGGTTCCGCTCACGATTTCAGCTGCCACCCTGCCCTGGCGCTTCACCTGGACGCTGGCCATCGGCATCGTCACCGCCTATACCCTGCTGATGTTTTTTTACCACCCCATCCCACAACTCAGTCATGGGGGTCATGAAGCCCATACTCATGGGTACGACTTGCATGTGATCGGCATGTGGGCAAACTTTATCCTCAGCACCAGCCTGATCACCGTGTTTGTTTTTAAAATGGCGCAGTCTTTACGCAAACGCGATGCCGATCTTTCCTATACCCGGGAGAAGTCTTTGCGTGATGAGCAAATCATGGCCGTTGCCACTCAAGCGGCAGGCACCGCCCATGAGCTGGGCACCCCCTTATCCACTATGGCGGTGATGCTGAAAGACCTGTCGCAAGAGCACGCCGATGACCCCCAGCTCGCGGCAGATCTCAAGCTTCTGCGCCAACAGGTTGATACCTGCAAGGTGACCCTGCAATCCCTGGTCAGCAACGCTGACCGTACCCGACTATTGAATCCGGAGAAAAAACCCATTCGCACCTTTTTGCAGGAGGTGCTGGCTCACTGGGAGGTCTTACGCCCGGATGCCCTGTATGAAATCCACTGGCTACAGGATCAGCAAAAACAACCCAGCATCATCATTGCCGATATTACCCTGCAACAGGCGTTGATCAATCTGCTCAACAATGCCGCTGATGCCAGTCGTGAGGTCATACATATTTCACTGGACTGGTCGATCCGCGAAGCGCTCATCGAAATTCATGATCAGGGCCCAGGTATACCTCTGGACATCGCCGAGCGTCTAGGACAGACTTTTTTATCCACCAAAAGCAAGGGACTGGGGCTGGGGCTGTTTCTGACCCACGCCACCATCAACCGCCTAGGGGGAACCGTGCGACTGTATAATCACGCTCAGGGTGGTACACTCACCGAGGTCAGGTTGCCGGTCATTTCCGCTAGTCTTACTCAACCTATTCAGGAGAAACCCTTTTGATGACGTCTGAAGACACCCAGGATGAAGCGCTACGCATTCTGATCATTGATGATGATGAAGTGTTTGGCCAAGTGCTTGAACGGGCCTTTAGTAAACGCGGGTATGAAGTCCGAGTCGCACAAAACGATGAGGATGCACTCAATACTGCGCTGGATTTTGAGCCCGACTATATGACCCTGGATCTGAAGCTGGAAAAGAGTTCGGGGCTGAACCTGCTACCCAAGCTGGTAGAAGCTTCGCCACAGTCTCGGATTGTGGTGCTGACTGGCTACTCCAGTATTGCCACAGCGGTTGAAGCCATCAAACTCGGCGCGGTCAACTATCTTTGCAAACCGGCCGATGCGGACGATATTCTCGCCGCTTTTTATAAACAGGAGGGTGACCCAGACACCCCACTGGCAGAAAAACCCATGTCAGTGAACCGCCTCACCTGGGAGCACATCCAAAAAGTACTGCACGAGAATGATGGCAATATTTCTGCCACGGCCAGAGCGCTGGGCATGCACCGCCGGACCTTACAAAGAAAACTGCAAAAACGGCCTGTGCGCCAGTGACTACTGGCCGTCTAAATATTTCTTTGGGTCAAATGCTCTCACCCAATCGGGCAGATAAGCAGCCAGCCCCGTCAAAATCATGCCGTTGACCACCGCCTCTGGCGGCAAGGTCAGCGGCAAGAAGGTGAAGTACTCACCAGAAAGACGAGTAAACTCATGCGCACTGGTATACCACCAGCTCACGGCAATCACCGCCAGTCCACTGGACAAGGTGGCCAGCATGGAGCCAAATGCCCCCGCAAAAAACACAAAAATAAAGAAATTAGGCGGCATCCGCGTATCCACCCAGCGCCAGACCCAATGACTCACCATCACGGGGAGCACACAAACGATCAGGCCATTGATGCCCATCATATCCCAGGTAGCTTTGCCAGAGAGAGTCACGCCAAGCAATGCCAGACTGGTCGCCAGCAGCGCCATCGGCCAATAAAACATCAGGGTCAGAGTGGTTGCTAAAATCACATGGATCGACACGCTATAGGTGATCCCAGCGCGCAGTTGCCATAAGAAAGCCACCAGCACCACACTACCCAAAAAGAGGTGTTGCAAACCGGGTTCGCGGCGCAGAATTTTCCAGGGTGTCAGCCATAGTGCACTGAGCAAAAAAGCCAAAAATACGCCCCACGCAGCCCATCCCAACCACCCGGGGGTCAGGCTCACTGAAAAACTCATGCTGGGGTCACCTTCTGATCGTCTGACACAATCCGGTTCCGGCCACTGGTTTTAGCCAGGTATAAACGCTTGTCCACCGCAGACAAGAGCTCATCAACGGTCATTCCGGGCTGATACTGCAGTACTCCGGCACTGACGGTCGGCTGCCACGGAATCCCCAGATCCCGCTGGCTCAAGCTGGCACGCATTTTATCCGCCACCTGGTGCGCTTCTAGCGCCGTTGTTTCAGGACAAATCAACAAAAACTCCTCTCCTCCCCAGCGCCCAAAAAAGTCACTGGCACGAACCCGTGATAACACCAGCTTAACAAAGGTGCTCAGCACCTCATCTCCCTTCTGATGCCCCAGAGTATCATTGACCTGTTTGAAATGATCCAGATCGAACAGCACAACCGATAACGGGCGTCCATAACGCTGTGCCAAAGCCACTTGATGTTGCAGCGCCTCGTCCAGTGCCAGTCGATTGTGGCATCCGGTGAGTTTATCCGTACGCGAAATCACTTCCAAGGCCTGGTTGCTGGCCTTAAGCTCCTGTTCTGTGCGCTGTAACTGCCCGTTGATACGCTGCACTCGCCGATTCAAACGAATCAGATATAGCGTATAAGCACCCAGGATCAATAACAGCAGCGCCAGAGCCAGCATCGGCAACAAGACTTGTCGCCAGGGAAATGCTTGCCCCATTTCCAGTCGTACCCAGCGATGATAAATCTCTGCGTGAGTCGACTCAGGAATCGCATTCATGGCACGTGTCAGTAGAGGTGCCAAGTCGGCCAGATGATGTCCAACGGCCATCGACAAATCAAAGGAGTAGGGGGTCTGACCGGATATTTGCAGGTTGGCTAGACCTTCGGTTCGAATCATGTGACTGACAGCGGCCAGGTTATCGACCAGCGCATAAAGCTCACCATTGGAAACCTGCTGCAAACCTGCCAGCGTGGTGTTGACCGGGTGTATATTCAGCTCTGGATAGCTGTGCATCATCCAGTCTTCCGAAGCATAACCTCGCACCACCCCCACAGAGCGATCGGATAAATGCCGGATATCGCCCAAATAGTCTTCACCTTGGCGGGTCACAACCACCATTGGTGAGCGAACATAGGGTTGTGAAAAGCTCAAAAATTCACGTCGCGGCGGGGTCACAGAGACCGCGGGCAATAGATCGATTTCACCTCGACGAGCCTGCTCCAGCACCTCAGTCCAATCCAGCCCGGAAACCAGTTCAAACTCGATCCCCAGTTTTTCGCCGATCAATGCCAGGTAATCAGTTGAAATCCCCTGCCATTGCTGGGCCCCATCCTGATACTCGAATGGCGGCCAGTCTGGGTCCATACCAACCCGCAACACGGGTAACCGAGCCAAAAATTGACGTTCGGTTTCATTTAAAGCCAAGCCTCGTGGAGCACGAGACTCAAAAGCCAGCCCCATCGCTCCCCGACTACTTTCTTGCACCAGGTCGTAGCGCTCTAAAATATCCAGCATATACTCCAGCCGGCCTGGACTGAGTGTGCCCAGCTCCAGGGTATGGCGCGCAATCAGTGCTTCTAAGCCCAGCGCCTCATTCATCAAAGCATCACGGCTTTTTCCCTGAGTGTTGTAACGAGTGTAAATCAGATCCACCAAGGCTTCTTTGTTATCCAGCGCATAATGCCAGCCACGAATGACTGCACGACGCATGGCCTCAACACGCTCAGGATGTTTGTCAGCCTCCTGGCGTGAGGTAAAGAATATATCCCCATAAAAATCAATACCATAATGTTTAGGGTCGAGAATGCTGATGTCATGACCCAACTCGCGCATCATGTAGGGTTCATTGGTGGCATAAACCGAAACCGCGTCGACCTCTCCGGCGACGAGGCGATCCAAACGATCGGCCCAGCCATGACGCTGCAATCCGGCTTCCAATACACCATGGGATGCCAGCATGGCCAAGAGTGCCACACCATCTGAGTCATTATCATAAAAGGCCAAACGCCGCCCAATCAGGTCTCGAGGTGAGTAAATGCCTCGATTGCGCATGGTCATCATCACATTGGGGGAATGCTGAAAAATCGGGGCAACCAGCACGACTTCCTCACCCCGCTGGTGGTACAGGAGCAGCACCGAGTCGGCCACGCCATAGTGAGCTTCACCCTCGATCACCTGATGAATGTTGTTGCGCGACATATCCCTTTCACGCAACTCCACCTGCAGGCCTTCTTCCGCAAAGTAGCCTTGCTCCAGCGCAGCGTAATAACCGGCAAACTGAAACTGATGCAGCCACTTTAACTGAACGATGATGGTTTCTTCCGCCAGGGCTGGCGATGCGAAACCGAGCAAAAGCCAGCAGGCAAGAAGTAAGCGTTTGATTTTAATGCCTACAAGCATAAGCCAGAGAGCCCCTGTTTTCTTGGCAGAAAATTAGACATATCCTTGCATATTAGCAGATAAAATCACTAAAGATAGCCAATCAAGGTGATAGTTTACGCTGAAATGGTGGCAGGCTATCCAGCAGTTGACGACCATAACGTCGGGTCAAAATGCGCTTATCTAACAGACTGATACGCCCCTTGTCGGTTTCGGTTCGAATCAACCGACCACAGGCCTGTACCAAACGCACACTGGCTTCCGGCACGGTCAACTGCAAAAACGGATTGCCGCCCTGAGCTTCGATCCACTCGGCCAGGGTGGCACCCACTGGATCATCCGGGGTCGCAAAAGGCAGACGCGCCAACACCACATGGGTCAGGTAATCACCCGGCAGGTCTATCCCCTCCGCCAAGGAGGCCAGGCCAAACAGTATGCTCGGTTTGCTCGCATCAACTCGAGCGCGGTGCTTTTCAACCAAGCGGCTTTTAGGCAATTCATCCTGCATCAGAGTCGCCTGGCGCATTCGACTCGACAATCCCTCATACACGGCCTGCATCTGTCGGCGTGACGAAAACAACACCAGGGCAGCCGCCTGCGGATGATCCAGCTCGGTTTCGATGAAATCGATCAGGGCATCCGTGTGTGCGTCTGTGTCACTGGGATCACAAGCCTGAGCGGGTACGTCCAAATAACCGAGACGGGGGTAATCAAAGGGGCTGGGATAAACCTGACACTGGGTTTCTTTAGGCAAGCCAGTGCGCTGGCGCAGGTGATCAAAACGCCCCAAGGCCGTCAGGGTTGCCGAGGTCAGCGCAGCACCAAAGCAGCGTTTCCATAAACGCGCAGCCAGGTCATTGGCCGCTGTGACAGGACTGGCACAGACCTCGATTTCCTCCTCTCCGGCTCCCTGTTGATGGCGCAGCAACCAGCGTGCTTTGGGCGGCTGTTGCGGCGAATCCGCTGCTGCCCAAAGCGCCCAAAGCTCATGGGCAGCCAAGGCTCTGGCATGCAGCAAAGCGATCAGCGGATGCCACTCTGCGGCCAGCTCTGAAGGGATTTGGCTCACATCATCCGGTTCCTGCGCAGCCTTGAGCAGTTCGGCGAGCTTTTCAAAGCAGCGGCACAGGCTGGCCAGATAGGTCGTCAGGTGTGCAGAAAAATCGCGGATGGACTGGGGCACCTCTCCTTTGGGCCAGCGGCGACTGGCTTGATTGGCCTGATAACCAGACACCCAGCCCTCCAGTTGCGCCAGCTGACCATAGAGCACACCCAGGTCTCTTTCCAGACCCTCCATGGGCTCGACAACCTGATTTAACAACGCCTGAGCCGTCCGATTCTGCGCCAGGGAATCGCGCAAATCCGGCAGGTTTTTCTTGAACAGACGAATCCACTTTAGCGAGGCATTGAAACGAAAGCTGGCGGCAAAATGCCCGATGGCCTTGTCGGCCAGGTGATGGGCTTCATCAAAGACATAGTAGGTTTGCTCTGGGGCAGGCAAGATCACCCCGCCCCCCAGTGCCAGATCCGACAGCACCAGATCATGGTTAGCCACGATCACATCGGCCTGCTCCAGCGCTCGGCGCGCATTGAAAAAAGGGCAGGCCTGGGCAAAGTGGGAACAACGACGATTGGTACAACGCTGATGATCGGTGGTCAAACGTCGCCAGACATTGTGAGGGACGGCCTCATCCAGACTGTCACGATCTCCATCCCAGTCACCACTGGCATACTGATCGGCCAAACGGGCGAACCAGGGATTATCCGCATCATGATCACTCGGGCCGAGCACCGCATCAAAAAGATCCTGGGTTTGCCCTGGTGTGACGTCACTCTGCTGACATTGACGCGCCAATTGAGCGGTACACAAATAACGGCCACGGCCTTTGGCCAGGCCATAACGGAAGCTTAAATCCGTGTGCTTTTCGATATCGGGCAGGTCACGCAGCAATAGCTGCTCTTGTAGTGCAATCGTCGCCGTACTGATAACCAGGCGTTTATTGCGCGCCTGACTGAGCGGCAAACAGGCCAGCAGATAAGCCAGGGTTTTACCCGTGCCGGTGCCCGCTTCGATCACGATCACCTGCTGCTGACTGGTCCGCCGCCCTTCATGATCTTCTTCTATCGCTGAAAAGCAGCGGGCCAGATCTGCAATCATCTGCTTCTGACCCAAACGCGGGGTCAGCGCCCGCCCTTTTAAAAAGTCACGGTAAGCCTGTTGAATACAGACCTGCCAGTCCGGCTTCATGCGTCTTCAAGCAATTCCTGAGGTGGATAAACGCAAGGCAACGAGCTTTTAGTGTATTCCTCGATGGCCGGCAAGGAGAAAGCATCCTCCTCTCCAATAAAGCTGATGGAGGTACCCACAGCTCCGGCGCGTCCGGTTCGCCCAATGCGGTGGACATAGTCTTCCGGATCTTCTGGCAGGTTGTAGTTGATGACATGACTGACATCATCAATATGGATGCCACGCCCGGCCACATCGGTTGCCACCAGAACCTCGGTTTTACCCTCGCGGAAACCTTCCAGCGTGGCGATGCGTTTTTTCTGCTCGACCTCACCGGACAGAATCGCCGCACTGATGCCGGATTTTTTCAGCGCCTCATAAACCTCACGCGTGGTATCCCGACGGTTGCTGAACACGATCACCTTGGTCAACTGCCAGACCTTGATCAAACGGATCAACAATGCCACCTTCTGCTGGTCAGACACCAAAAATGCGTGCTGATCAATATTGTCAGCGGTCTGTACCTTGGTCGCAATTTCAACCCGCTGCGGATCGATGGTCCACTGCGCCGAGAGATTGAGAATATCCTGCGTAAAGGTGGCCGAATACAACAGGGTTTGACGGATTTCCTTCGGCGGTGTGGCGCGAATGATTCGCTTCACATCGGGAATGAACCCCATGTCCAGCATCCGGTCGGCTTCATCAAGAACCAGGACTTCGACTTCACGCAGGTCCACATCTTTTTTGTTGAGAAAGTCCAGCAGGCGCCCTGGCGTCGCGACCAGCAGATCAATCGCTTCACCATGCAGCTGATCGCGCTGTTTCACGTAGTCCATACCACCCACAACGGATAAAAGTTTGAAGGGGGTATAACGCATCAGCGCTTCGGCATCTTTACAGATCTGCAGCACCAGTTCACGCGTAGGCGCAAGAATGAGCGCACGCGGTGTACCCACTCGACGCCCTTCAGGCATTTGTTCTTCCAGAAAATAGCTCAGGATCGCGATCAAAAATGCGGCGGTTTTGCCAGTACCCGTTTGGGCTTTACCGATCAAGTCGACACCATGCAGGGTGTAGAGCAAAGACTGCGCCTGAATTGGCGTGCAGTATTCAAAGCCAGACTCACTGATGGCACGCATCAGGGGCAAGGGCAGATCAAAGTCGTGAAAACGGGCTTTATCTGCCTGGGGCGCCACGGTAAAGTCATCCAGGCTCCAACCTTCCAGCGCTTTGTCTGCGGCCTGCTGACGCTCAGCAAAGGTTTGCAAAAGCTGCTGTTCGGTGATTTTTTGACGCGTTCCAGACCCGGTGGAACGACCGGAAGGGCGCCGACGACGACGGCGGTTGTTTTGATTGGATGAAGACTGGCGAGCAGATGTCGATGTGGAAGGCTGAGACAAAATTCGACCTCAAATATTCATAAAAAACCAAAAGGCTTGTCGGGCATCACTGATGACTGACAACACTCACTCCAAGCGGGAGAAGGCGCAAGTCCTTTGCTTAGAGGCACATCATACCAAGTTTCTGAGCAGACACCTAACGACTGCGTCGCAACTCACTCACCTCTTCCATCAATCCCGTTAGGCGGCTAGTCAGTTGTGCGCGACTGGCCTCTAAAGAAGCCAGGATCTCACTGTGCTCTTCCAGCATGGCTGCCCACTCAGCCACCTCAGTTGTCTCAGCGCCGCTGGGGCGGGCCTCCAACTGATCCACCCGTTCACTCAGTTGCTGCCACTCAGGCCGCAGATCCTGTTCGCGCATCTGCTGAGATACCACGCTGATCGATAAACTGGCTTCAGCAATACGCTGAGACACCTCGGTCAGCTCCGAACTGACTTGGCGGACTTGCTCTTGCAGCTGCTGCGTCGTTGCCTGCTGAGCTTGCCGTGCCTCCTGCAAACGCGCCAGTTCGGCTTCAGCGGCGGTGACTTTTTGCTGAAGCTCCGCAATAGCAGGACGATTACGTTGATGAGCCACCACCCAGAGCTTACGTATTTCACTGTCCGCCCAGTCAAGTTTTTCCGAGAAGGTAGAGCCGGCCTCCGACAAGTCGGCCCCTGTTTCGGACAGACGGATTTCCAGCTCCTGCAAACGCTGGCTCAATCCCTGAAGCTGCCGCTCACGCTGAACCTGTGACTGATCCTGTTCCCACCACTGCCAACCCGCCAGCCCAGCCGCAGCCAGAGCCACCACCAACGCCAGCCCAACCAGCCAGCCACCGCTACCGCCACCCGAACGCGGAGGCTCCGGCGGTGGCGGTGGAGAAATCGCAGGTGGCTCAGCCAGTGTTTCTGGTTTTGCTTTGGTTTCCGGGCGCGCGCCCCCCGAAGCCTGAGATGCCGAGGCCTGCTCGGCTTCCCGACGGCGTCTTTCTGCCGTCAGCTCTGCCGCGCGACGACGCGCCAGGGCCATGGCCTCCGGTGTTCCTGGCGGAGGTGGCTGGGTCGCCGCTGAAGAAGAGGTTTGTACAGACTCGCTCAGTTCTGCACGGGGTTTAAATAAACTGGGAGACGTTTTTTCCGCAGGTTGAGCCAAGGAAACTTTTGGTTCTTTACGATCTGACATGAGCAGGGTTGACCCAAGGTTGAGTAACATCAATGGCTGTCTATTCTGCCAAGACTTCAGGCATCATGCCAGCACCGAGGCCCGGGGATAAAAAAACCGAATACCCGACCAAAAAACTCAGATTTGTTTTGCGCTCTTGGCAGTGCTAATATGATGATCAAATCCATTGACATGGATCAGATTTATTCCATGAGGCTGCCTCACCGATTTAACATCCAGTGACACAACTGGGTTTTATAAATAAATGGATGAACCTAGGAGAAACCTGATGACTTTTGAATTACCGGCACTGCCCTACGCAGGCAACGCGTTAGAGCCCCATATTTCTGCAGAAACCCTGGACTTTCACCATGGCAAGCACCACCAGACCTATGTGACCAAACTCAATGGCCTGGTTCCTGGCACCGAGTATGAAGGTAAAAGCCTGGAAGACATCATTCTGGCGTCCAAAAGCGGCCCGGTTTTCAACAATGCCGCCCAGGTCTGGAACCACACCTTCTACTGGCATTGCTTGAGCCCCCAGGGCGGTGGCGCACCCAAAGGCGCGATCGCGGATGCCATCAATGCCAAATGGGGCTCGTTTGAGGCCTTCCAAAAAGAATTTGATGACAAAGCCGTGAATAACTTCGGCTCATCCTGGACCTGGCTGGTCAAAAACCCCGCAGGCGACCTGGAAATCGTCAACACCTCCAACGCCGGCACGCCAATGACGGAAGGTCACACCGCGCTGCTCACCGTTGATCTGTGGGAACATGCCTACTACATCGACTACCGCAATGCACGACCAAAATATCTGGAAGCCTTCTGGGCACTGGTCAACTGGGACTTCGTCAACCAGAACCTGGCTGGCTGATCCCCGGCAAACCAGCACTGTTCAGATATCAAGCCGAGACCCTGCGTCTCGGCTTTTTTATTGGCTATAAAAGCGGCAGAATCCTGTATTGTATTTGCAAAAAAAACTTTTCTAAGGAGATCCCATGGAAAGGCCAACCTCGCAAGCAGACTGGCAAGCTCTGAGAGAGTCACTGACCTTACCCTCGCAAGCCTGGATCGCTGGGCGTGCGACTGCCGCTCAACAACAAAAAACCCTTGCCTGTGTTTCTCCCATTGATGGTCAGCTACTGACTCAGATTGCCCGCTGCGATCAGGCCGATGTTGATCTGGCTGTCACTGCTGCCCGGCAAGCGGTAAACCAAAGCGGCTGGAGTGATCTGGCACCAGAGCAACGCAAGCAGCGATTGCAACGCTGGGCCGATCTGATTGAAGCCCATCAGCTGGAATTAGCCTTGCTGGAAACCCTGGACATGGGCAAGCCGATCAATTTTTCTCTCAATGTCGATCTGGCCGGCAGTGTTCAGGCCCTGCGCTGGACTGCTGAAGCAATTGACAAGTGGTATGGCGAATTGGCGCCCACACCCGGCAATCAGCTTGGCCTGATCAGCCGTGAACCCCTGGGGGTGGTCGCCGCTATTGTGCCGTGGAATTTTCCATTGCTCATGGCCACCTGGAAGTTTGCACCCGCGCTGGCCGTTGGCAACGCGGTGATTCTCAAGCCCTCAGAGCGCTCTCCTCTGACCGCACTAAGAGTCGCCAGCCTGGCTCAGGAAGCGGGTATTCCCGATGGGATTTTTCAGGTCGTACCAGGACTGGGGCATGAAGCCGGTCAGGCGCTGGCTCGCCATCCGGATGTGGACTGCATTGCCTTTACCGGCTCCACTCAAATCGCCAAGCAACTGCTGATAGATGCAGGCCAGACCAACATGAAGCGGGTCTGGCTAGAGGCCGGTGGCAAAAGTCCCAACCTGATCTTTGCCGATGCCCCCAACCTGAAAAAAGCCGCCAAGGTCGCCGCCCAGGCGATCGCCTTTAATCAGGGGCAGGTCTGTACTGCCGGATCACGACTCTTATTAGAAGCCAGTATTCACGACGACTTTATTGATGCTGTGGTCACTGCATTGCAAGCCTGGCAACCCAGTCATCCACTCAGCCCCGACACCCGCGCCGGGGCACTGGTGGATCAGGCGCATCTGGAGCAGGTTCTCAAGTATGTTGCCATCGGCCAGGCGGAAGGCGCTCAACTACGCTGCGGTGGCCAGGCCTGTCTACAGGACACCGGCGGCAGCTACATGCAGCCGACCCTCTTTGCCCAGGTCGATGCCGATAGCCGCCTGGCACAAGAAGAAATTTTTGGCCCGGTATTGAGTGTGCAGCGCTTTGAGACAGAAGCCCAGGCGATTGAACTGGCCAATCACAGTATCTACGGCCTGGCCGCCGGAGTGTGGACTCAGGATCTCAGTCGCGCCCATCGTGTGGCCCGCGCCTTGAAAGCCGGTAGCGTCTGGGTCAATCAATATGATGCCGGTGATATGACTGCGCCTTTCGGGGGGTATAAACAGTCCGGTATCGGTCGTGACCGCTCACTGCATGCCTTCGAGAAATATACTGAAACAAAATCCACCTGGATAAGACTGGAAGTCTGACCTCGACCCATATAAAGTAAAGACCATATATCTTTTGTGGTGACCAAGGATCCGGCATGACGCTCACACTGACCATCTGCGACGACTCGGCACTGGCGCGCAAACAGCTCGCCAGAGCCCTGCCTCCTGATCTGGATATTCACCTTAGCTTCGCCACTCAAGGACATGAGGCCCTGCAACGGATTCGCCAAGGGCACGCAAATATTCTACTGCTTGACCTCAACATGCCGGACATGGACGGCTATCAAGTCCTGCGAACGATTCGTGAAGAAGACCTGCCTTGCCTGGTGATCGTGATCTCTGGCGACATCCAGGAAGCAGCCAAGCGACAGGTGATCCAGTTGGGTGCGCTTGAGTTCCTGGCCAAGCCTGTCTGCCCGGAGCAATTAGCACTGACCCTTTCCCACTACGGCCTGACACCCAAGCCTGGACTCACACCTAAAGCGATCCCCAGCGAAGCTGAGCGACCCGTCAATCTCACTGAGCTGCTGCAAGAAACCATGAACGTGGCGATGGGTCAGGCCGGACGCCTGCTCGGCAGCCTGCTCAATACCTTTGTGCACCTGCCTATCCCCAAAGTCCATCACACGCCTTATGCCCAGCTTCCCGGTCAACTGCAACTGGCTGACTGCGATCAGGTTGCGGCAGTCTCTCAGGGGTTTATCGGCTCAGGTATTTCCGGTGAAGCGGTTTTACTCCTGGAGCAAGAACACCTGCCCAAGGTGGCCCGTTTTTTACCTGATGCCTGCGCCGCCACTGACAGCCCGGATCTGGACGTACTCACAGAACTGGCTGCACTACTCAGCGGCGCCTGTTTAAGAGGTTTTGCAGAACAGCTGGATTTGCGTTTCAGTCTTGGGCACCCGGTTTTTTTAGGCCTGTCAGACTCGGTCAAAAACCTGCTGAATGCTCAGCAAACCCATGAGGTTCTGGCGGTCGAAATTGATTACCGCCTGCCAGAAGTGGATATCGACTGTGATCTGCTGATGATTTTTACCAGTGATTCTTTGGCCGCACTCAACGAACGCACAGGGTATCTGGGATGACACAGATGGAAATTGATCAGGAAATCACTGAAATCCATCAAATGGTGCAACTGCTCCAGAATGTGGATGTCGGTCTGGTGGTGTTAAATCAGCAGCATCAGGTGCTGTTGTGGAACAGCTTCATGGAAAACCATTCCGGCCTGCACCCCCAGAAAGCCTTAGGAAGCTCTTTATTCGAGCTTTTTCCCCACGCCCCCAGCCAGTGGCTGGAACACAAGCTGGCATCCGTGTTTAAGCTGGGCATGCCCGCCTATGCCACCTGGGAGCAGCAACCCCACCCCTTTGCCTTTAAAAGCTATCGTCCGCTGACTGGCACATCGGATCGCATGTACCAGAATCTGACCTTCTTGCCCTTGCAGGATGCACACAACCAGGTCAATCAAGTCTGCCTGCTGATTTATGATGTCACCGAAAGCGCCACCAGCAAACAACAGCTGGCGCTGGCCAACCAGGAGCTGGCACGACTCAGCCGAATTGATCGGCTCACTCAGCTATACAACCGGGGTTACTGGGAACAACGCTTTGAGGCCTATTTCAAACAGTGCCAGCGGAGCAAAACTCAAACCGAAGCCAGTTTATTGATTTTCGACCTGGATCACTTCAAGCGCGTCAATGACACCTATGGACATCCGACGGGTGATGCTGCCATCCGTCATGCGGCACAGTTGACAGCGCGCATGGCAAGAGAAACGGATCTGGCCGGGCGATATGGTGGGGAGGAGTTTGTGCTGCTGCTACCCGATACCGGGCGTGATGGCGGCATGACGCTGGCTGAACGCTTGCGGCTCAAGGTCGCTAAGATGCCCGTCTATTACGATGGCCTCGAACTGGGGCTGACCATTAGCGTTGGCCTGTGTGCCTTCAGCCCTGATCTCACTTCAGCTCATCAGTGGCTACAGCGTGCCGATGAAGCCCTTTATCAGGCCAAAAAATCAGGCCGAAACCGAGTCTGTGAATGGCGCGCCAGCCCTGAAACCAACTGATCTTTACCCAGGCAGGTCATGGGTTGACGATTTTTTTACTTTTTTTTGTTCCAGGCTATTTTCAAACCGTGTAAAAAAACTGAAAATGCGCCGCTCTGGCTTAAGGGCAATTCACCCCATCTGAGGAGGTCACCCGAGCATGTTCAAGTCCATCAAATCCACCCTGGTTTTTGCTTCAACCGCACTGATTCTGAGCAGCAGCCTGGCCCAGGCTCAGCAGGTTCGTATGTACAACTGGTCAGACTATATTGCTGAAGATACGCTGGCTAACTTTCGTGCCGAAACCGGCATTCGTGTGATTTACGATGTATTTGACAGCAACGAAGTCGTTGAAGCGGCCTTGTTGTCTGGTCGTTCTGGCTACGACATCGTCGTACCCTCCAACCACTTTATTACCAAGCAGATTCGTGCCGGTGCGTTTGCGCCACTGAATCACGACCTGCTGCCTAACATGGTTCACCTCAAGCCGGAACTGATGAGCCTGCTGGAGCAGGTTGGTGCAGGCAGCCAGCATGCCGTGCCTTACCTCTGGGGCACCAACGGTATCGGTTACAACGCCGGTCGTATTGCCAGCATTCTGGGCGACGATGCCCCCACTGACTCCTGGGCACTGCTGTTCGATCCTGAAGTCACTGGACGTTTAGCCGCCGCTGGTTGTGGCATCTCCATGCTCGACTCCGGCGATGAAATGATTCCCGCCGCCTTGGCCTGGCTGGGCAAGAACCCTAACAGCCAGGATGCAGCTGAAATCCAGCAGGCAGCGGATGTGATTGCCCGTGTACAGCCGCACATCACCTACTTCCACTCCTCGCGTTATATTTCTGACCTGGCCAATGGTGAGCTCTGTGTCGCCGCTGGTTATTCCGGTGACATTTTTCAGGCTGCTGAGCGGGCAGAAGAAGCCAACAACGGTCATGAAATTGTGTACATGATTCCTAAAGAAGGGGCGGCACTTTGGTTTGACATGATGGCCATTCCTGCGGATGCCCCCAACAAGGAAAATGCCCACACCCTGATCAACTACCTGCTGCGCCCCGAAGTGATTGCCGACATCACCAACTATGTGATGTACGCCAATCCGAACGCCGCTGCCAGCGAACTGGTGGATGAAGAGATCCTGAACGATCCAGCCATCTACCCAACCGATGAAGTGCTCAGCAAGCTGTTCATCCTGGAAGAACGTCCTTTGAATGTGCAGCGGGTTGTTACTCGCGCCTGGAACCGCGCCCGTTCCGGTCGCTGAGTTTAGGAGATCCCAGCAGCGATGGCATTGGCAGCCGGCGTTTATAAAAAGGTCCTCAGCGGGGGCAACCAGAAGCAGGTTTTACTGAAGCTGGAAGGCATCAGTAAAAGCTTTGCGGAAACCCTCGCGGTGGATGATGTCAACCTCAGTATTCGCCAGGGTGAAATCTTTGCCTTGCTGGGCGGTTCTGGATCAGGCAAATCAACCCTGCTGCGCATACTGGCCGGGTTTGAAACCCCGACCCAAGGGCGCATTCTGCTGGATGGCAAGGACATCACCCACCTGCCCCCTTACGAGCGCCCCATCAATATGATGTTTCAGTCCTATGCGTTATTTCCGCATATGACGGTGGAGCAGAACATTGCCTTTGGCCTGAAGCAGGACAAGCTGCCCAAAGCCGAAATCAGCGAGCGCGTCAGTGAAATGCTGCGTCTGGTGAAGATGGAGAAGTATGCCCATCGCCGCCCGCATCAGCTTTCTGGTGGACAGCGCCAACGTGTTGCGCTGGCTCGCTCACTGGCCAAACGCCCCAAGATTCTGCTGCTTGACGAGCCGATGGGGGCGCTGGACAAAAAGCTGCGAACCGAAATGCAGTTGGAAGTGGTCGATATTCTGGAAAAAGTCGGGGTGACCTGCGTCCTGGTCACCCACGATCAGGAAGAAGCCATGACCATGGCCGAGCGCATTGCCATCATGTCCGATGGCTGGATAGTGCAGGTCGGCTCCCCGGTGGATATTTATGAGTCCCCCAACAGCCGCATGATTGCCGAGTTCATTGGTTCGGTGAACCTGTTTGAAGCAGAAGTGACTGCGGACGAACCCGACAGTTGTACCCTCGCCTCCGTCGCGGTGGACACGCCTATTTATCTCGATCACGGTATCACTACCCGAGCCGAACAAAAGCGTGGCTGGGTCGCTTTGCGTCCAGAAAAAACCCTGGTCTGCTGGGACAAACCAGAGGAAGACGTCAACTGGTCGAGCGGCATCGTGCATGACATCGCCTACCTGGGTGGCTTTTCTGTCTACTACATTCGCCTGTCCTCGGGTCAGGTGATCAAAGCCAGCATGGTCA
>SKHR01000021.1 GCA_007116865.1 Marinospirillum sp.
CCACACCGGCAAAGCAGAAGACCACTCCTAAGGAGGCTGATATGGAACTGATGTCAGCGATCATCGAACCCAATAACATGCATCTAGCTTACAAGCGCGTGACCCGCAACAAGGGCTCCGCTGGCGTAGATGGAGTGCGTGTCGAACAACTTAAAGCCTACCTGAAACAGCACTGGCCAACCCTGAAGCAACAACTGTTGGATGGTCATTACCAACCTCAACCGGTATGCAAGGTCGAAATCCCCAAACCCGGGGGTGGGAAAAGAATGCTGGGCATACCCACGGTCATCGACCGTTTGATCCAGCAGGCCACCCATCAGGTGCTCAGCAGTCGCTATGATCCCCACTTCTCACCCCACAGCTACGGCTTCAGGCCGAATCGCAGTGCAGCACAAGCGGTTAAGCAGGCGCGGCACTACATTCAGCAAGGTGGGCGCTGGGTGGTGGATATGGATCTGGAGAAGTTCTTTGACCGAGTCAACCACGATATTCTCATGTCACGGCTAGCTCACAAGATCAAAGACAAAACCCTGCTGATCCTGATCCGTCGTTACCTGCAAGCCGGCATCATGACCGGAGGTGTGGTCTCAGCGAGAACAGAAGGCACGCCGCAAGGTGGTCCGCTATCCCCGCTGCTGTCCAACATCCTGCTGGACGAACTGGATCAGGAGTTAACGCGAAGGGGGCACAGCTTCTGTCGCTATGCCGATGACTGCAACATCTACGTCAAAAGCCAAAAGCCAAAAGCCAAAAGCCAAAAGCCAAAAGCCAAAAGCCAAAAGCCAAAAGCCAAAAGCCAAAAGCCAAAAGCCAAAAGCCAAAAGCCAAAAGCCAAAAGCCAAAAGCCAAAAGGCAGGGGGAAAGAGTGCTAACCTCAATCACAATCTTCCTTGAGCAACGCTTAAAGCTGAAGGTTAACCGTGAGAAAAGCGCTGTTGACAGGCCGTGGAAACGAACGTTTCTGGGTTATACAGTTTGCCCTCGTAAAATCAACCCTCGCCTGAAACCGGCCACGAAATCCGTACAAAGATTCAAAGGCAACATCAAGGCAGTGATGCGTCCAGCCAAAGGCTGGAGCATCCGGCGAACCGTTCAAGTACTAGCACCTAAAGTCAGGGGTTGGCTGAATTATTTTCGCCATGCTGATGTAAAGAAGGTCTTTGAAGAACTGGACGGCTGGATCAGACGCCACCTGAGGTTTGCTTAAATCAAACTCTGGTGGAAAGGCGCGCTCTTGTTCTGGGTTAAAGTCAGCCAGGTAAAAATGTCCGTCTCGCACATGGATGATAAACATCGAATCAGGCGAGTGCTGCCAGAGTAGACGCAGGCTTTCAAGGGGTGCTTTACGAGCCATGAATGATGTATTCTAGGTCTTGTTGTTGTCGCAAGAAGATGTTCACATGCAGCCTCCTTGGCCGTCTTGGTTAAAATAGCCTAAAACATATCTGACTACATGGAAACATCTAAACCAGCTCAAGAACCTCCCCGGTATCCTTGTCGATGGTTCATGCATAGAGTGGTTATTTGATCTGCGTTAAGGTTGCAGATTTTTTGCTAGATAGAATAGTCTTTGCCATTATAATAAATTAGCGGTTGCCTTACACACTGAGAGCCTGACTGGAGAAAAATTATGTACGTGGACGAGTATATCCTTGCGAGCCTGTTTATCATTGCTGTGATGGTGGTGGCGAGCGTTTGGAGCGTGAAAAAGCTGAAGAACGTTATGGACGAGGATGCAGCCAACGCGGATAAGAAGTAAGCCCCTTTCCTGCGAAGCGAACCTCCTTAAATCATCACTTAAGCCGCGAATTTTGCGGCTTTTGTCGTTTTTGGGGGTGTCGGGGTTAGCGATCAGCCGCTATTGATCGGCTACGCTGGCGATCCGTCAGGGATAAGCGCTCACCCAGCACCAGCATGCAGGGCGTCAGGATCAGGGTGAGCAGAGTTGCAAAACCCAGTCCGCCTGCGATGGCGCTGGATAGCTGACGCCACCATTGGGTCGAAGGCGCACCCCAGCCCAGACTGGGCTCCATCAGATTGACGTTCACCCCCAGCACCATCGGCATCAGGCCCAGAATCGTGGTGATGGCGGTGAGCAGTACCGGGCGCAAACGCAGGCAGCCGGTTTCCAGCGCGGCATCCTGGGCGCTCAGGCCTTGCTGGCGAATACGGTTGTAGGTGTCAATCAGAACGATATTGTTGTTCACGACGATGCCGGCCAGGGCGATGATGCCCATTCCCACCATGACGATGCCAAAAGCCTGCCCGGCCAGCATCAAGCCCAGCAGAACACCCGCGGTTGAGAAGACAATGGCCGACATCACCAGCAGGGTCTGATACAGGCTGTTGAATTGCAGCACCAGGATCAGCAGCATAAGGAAAATCGCGACAAAAAAGGCGGTCAAAAGAAACTGGGCGGCTTCCTGCATGTCGGCCTCTTCACCAGCAACGCGGACGCTGACGCCTTCGGGGAGTTGATCAAAGGCGGGTCTTAACTGAGTCAGACGTTCATCCAGTTGATAGCCGGGCAAGAGGTCGGCTTGCAGGGTCAGGGTGCGGCGTCCATCCAGGCGTCTGAGGGTGCCGGTTTTGGGGGCTGGCTCCAGGGTGACGAAGTGGTTTAGCGGCACCTGCCCTGCGGGGGTGTTGAGGGTCAGGCGCTGGAGTTGATCCAGCGATCGGTCTTGCAGCGGCAGGCGCACGCGAATATCTACTTCATCGGTGGCGTCCTCCGGGCGATAGGTGGCAAGCATCAACCCGGTGGTGACCAGTTGGATCGCACTGCCCACACTGCTGATATCACTGCCGTAGCGAGCGGCTTCTTCTCGATCCACCAAAAAGCGCCATTCAATACCGGGCAGATTGCGGTCGTCTTGATAGTCGGTTAAACCCCCGATGTTTTCCATGGCATCAATCAGCGCATCGGCTGCCGCTTCGGCCTGGCGGGTATCCGCGGCACTGATTTCCAGCACCAGGGGTTTGCCGCCCCCTGGGCCTTGCTCCATTTGCCGAAATTCAAGGATGATGCCTGGTAAATCGGCAGTTTTTTCCCGCATATGCTGCAGAATCTGGTTGGCGGGTCGGCGCAAATGCCAGTCAATAAACTGGAATTGAATCACACCAACGGTGTCCTCCGGCATGCTGCCCCATAGGCCGCCACCGGGATTGCCAGCAAAACTCCGTGCATAAAAGGCTTCCACTTCGGTCATGTCCAGCAGGCGCTCTTCAACCCGGCGCACCAGTGCATCACGTTCATAAACCGACAGGTCACCACGGGCGCGGATTTGTACCTGGGCGGATTCGGGCTCCACTTCGGGGAAGAAATCAACGCCATGATTGAACTGGGCGTAGGCCAGATAGATCATGCCGATCAACAGCAGCATGCCCAGCAGGGTGGTTTTGGGGCGAATAAGCAATTGGCTGAGCAGTTGGCGGTAAGCTTGCGAAAAACGATTGTTCGCGGGTGCCAGGGCGACAAAATCCGGTGCTTCCGTGATTTCGCCGGTGGTGTTTTGATCGCCGCGCTGACCACCGGCAACACTACCCATCGAGGGCAGGAAGATCAACGCCATGGACAAGGAGGCCAGCAGACACAGAATCACGGTGATGGGCAAAAACTTCATGAACTCACCGACCATGCCAGGCCAGAAAAGCAGTGGCGCAAAAACCGAGAGGGTGGTTGCAGTGGAGGCGGTGATCGGCCAGGCCATGCGTGTGGCAGCCTGACGCCAGGCTTCGGGCGGAGACAGTCCCCGTTGCAGGTTGCGATCTGCCAGTTCGGTGACCACCAGTGCGCCATCGACCAGCATGCCTGCCACCAGAATCAGGGAGAAAAGCACCATCATGTTGAGCGTGTAACCCAGCGTCCAGATCAGCAGGATGCCGACCAGAAACGCACCGGGAATGGTGATGCCCACCAATAATGCGGAACGCAGCCCCATGGCGGCGATGACCAGCAGCAGCACCAGCGCGACGGCGGTGGCGACATTATTGAGCAGTTCGCTCAAGGTGTTTTCAACCTCAATCGACTGATCCATGATGTAGTGGATTTCCAGTCCGGCGGGCAACTGGGGTTGAGCGGCTTCCAGCAGGGCTTTGACTGCCGCGACGGTTTGAATCACGTTGGCGCCGGTCCGTTTGGTCACTTCCAGCACCAGCGCGGGCTGACCATTGATGCGTGCAAAGCCTTCGGGTTCTTTAAAGGTGCGGTGAATCGTGGCGAGGTCACCAAAGGTGATGACCTGCTGATCGGTGACCTTGACCGGCATATGAAGCAGGTCATCCAGGGTTTCAATCACACCCGGCACCTTGAGTGCCATGCGCCCGGCCCCGGTGTCCAAACTGCCCGCCGCCACCAGTCGATTATTGCGGCTGACAAACTGGATCAACTGGCTGATATCCAGCGCGTAGCTTTCCAGCGCCTGGGGATCGACCAGGATTTCCAGCAGGTCTTCGCGATCACCGCCAATATCGACTTCCAGCACTGTGGGCAGGGCTTCGAGGGCTTCCTGCAGGCGTCGCCCAACACCGACCAGGGTGGTTTCATCCAGAGGGCCGGACAGGCCGATTGACAAAACCGGGAATAATGCGGTGTTGATTTCGTGGACTTGAGGCTCATCGGCCTCGGTGGGCAGTTTGGTGCGGGCGGTATCGACCTTTTCACGCACCTCCTGCAATGCGCGGTTAGGATCAAAACCGGCATCAAATTCCAGCAGCACCGATGCGTGGCCTTCGGAGGCCATGCCGATCATTTTGCGGATGCCTTCCAGGGCCCGTAATTCCTGCTCCATAGGCCGAACCAGTAGACGTTCGGCATCCTCCGGGCTGATGCCTTCCAGATTCATGGAGATATACACAAAGGGGATGGTGATATCGGGGAAGGCTTCTTTAGGGATCGCCTGATAGGCAGCAAAACCACCAGTCAGCAGAAAAAACAGTGCCAAGAGCGTTGCACGGCTGCGTTGGATCGCGGCACGGATCAGGGCTTGCATGCTCAGCGCGGCTCCGCGTCCGCAGGATGAACTTCCACACGTGTGCCTGGCGCGACAAAGCCGCCACCCTGGGTGATGAGGTGGACCCGCAGCGGCAGACCGCTGACCCAGGCCCCTTCGGTCTGACTGCTCAGCAGGGTGACAGGGGTTTGTTGTACCCGCTGGGATTCATCCAGATGACGCACACTGGGGCGACCCTGTTCATCCAGAGTCAGCAGTGCCAGGGAGATAAAGTGGGCGGTGGTGGCGGGTAGCTGAATCTGTAGTCGGGCGGTGGCACCGGCCAGGCGTTTTTGTTCCGGGTTGTCGATCCGGGCTTCAACCCGAAAACTGCGAGTGGCTGGGTCGGCCTGGTGGCTGATTCGATGCAACTGACCAGTCAGTGATTGGCCATCAATCAGACGCAGCGACACCGGATAACCCGGTTCCAGTGAATGGACCTGATGCTGGGGCACCTGCGCGGTGGCTTTTAGGGTGTCCAGGTTGAGCAGCCAGAACAAGGGCTGACCGGACTGTACAAAAGCACCAAGTTCGACCTGGCGGTTTTCCAGTCGACCGCTAAAGGGCGCGGTTGGGCGGGTGTGTTCCAGATCCAGGCGCGCAGCGGCCAGTTCGGCCTCGACCTGACGTTTCTGGCTATACAGGCGCAGTCTTTCGGTTTCGGATAAAAAATCGCCGTCGCGCAGTCTTTCCGCCGCATTGAGTTCAGCACTGCGGCTGGCCAGCTCGGCTTCCAGTTGGGCGACACGCGCCG
>SKHR01000165.1 GCA_007116865.1 Marinospirillum sp.
GCTGCATAAAAGCATCCAGGCAAGCCGTGTCATCGATCGCGTGATATTCAGCTCGCCCAAGGTCTTTTAAGTAACTATGGTGTGGACCCACCGAAGGGTAGTCTAAACCAGAAGCGATGGAATAAACCGGGTCTGGCTGACCGTCTTCAGTTTGTAGCATGTAAGAGTGGAAACCATGCATGGTACCCGGCGTTCCATAGGTGAGTGTCGCTGCATGCTCCCCTTTGCCTAAGCCTCGACCGCAGGGCTCAACGCCGACAAGACGCACCCCTTCTTCATCTAAAAAGCCGGAAAAAAGCCCCATCGCATTCGAACCGCCGCCAACACAGGCCACCACATAATCCGGCAGTTTGCCGGTCATGGCGGGGAACTGTTCACGCGCTTCACGTCCAATGATGGACTGAAAATCCCTGACCATCATGGGGAAGGGGTGCGGCCCGACCACCGAACCGATCGCGTAGAAAAAATGATCCGGATCTTTCATGTATTCTTCAAAAGCGCTATCCACCGCATCTTTCAAAGTGCGGGTGCCAGACTCGACGCTGATCAAGCGCGCACCGAGGATTTTCATCTTCACCACGTTGGGATGCTCTTTAGCCACATCCACCGCGCCCATGTGAATCTCACAGGGCAAACCGACCAGCGCACAGGCGGTGGCCATGGCCACACCATGTTGACCAGCCCCTGTTTCTGCAATGACCTTGGTTTTGCCCATATGCTTGGCTAACAAGGCTTCACCCAGAGCGTGATTGATTTTATGAGCACCGGTGTGATTCAAATCTTCGCGCTTTAAATAAATCTTCGCACCACCACAGGCTTCAGTCAGACGCGAAGCAAAGTAAATCGGGCTGGGGCGACCCACATAGTGTTGATACAGTGTTTTTAATTCGTCCTGGTAGGCTTGGGTTTCACGAATTTTTAAATAAGCCTGCGCAATATCATCCATGATGACTTTTAGATGTGGGGGAATCGCCTGCCCACCATAAGGGCCAAAAAAACCCTCAGCATTGGGCTGCATTAACTCACTTGGTTTTTTTTGCGGCATTGGTGTTTGCTGAGTCATGGAAATTGCCTGTAATTCTTAGTGTTTATTATCTGATCTACTTTAACCTGAGTCATCCGGTGGCTCAAATAGTTTCGCTGTAACCAAAAGGCAAAATAATGTTTATCGATCGCCTTGTGTTTTATTATGCCAGTTGCTCATTTTTACAATAGGATCTAAATCATGGACCTCGTCAATGAAATCCTGCTTCGCTCAGGGTTGTGGACCCGCAATCACCTGGGTAACTTGGCACTAGCTCTGATTGCCACCCTGCTAGTCATTTATGGTGACTCAATCAACCGTTTGCTGAAACGCCTGCTCAAACCCTACCCTCGGGTTTTACGGCTGCTCGGATTTGTACTGATGTGCGTATTTGGTTATGGTGCCCTGACCGTTTTTTTCACTCCCGTGCTTGCCGGCTGGCTGGGCCAGATCCCGACGCCTTGGCTCGCCCTATCAATGCTGGGACTTTTTTTATGTGTCGGCTGGTTAGCCGAACGCAAACACCAGGTGTAATCTTGATGCCAACGCCCCTCCCTACTGCTGAACTGCTCAGCACCCCAGAACAGACCGACTGGCTGCTTTATCGCGCTTCAACGCCACGGGGCTGGCAGCTCTATGCGCTGAGAAAAAATCCGGACATTCAGCCGGACGCCCTGCATCTAGGCGTTTTTGATGATCCTGGCAATCTGGCTGTGCAAAAGGTTCGTTTCCTGGAAGACCCCAAAACCTGTGTTGGCCTGCCCTATGCCGCCACTTTGATCCGTGCCTGGCTGGATGCACCAGAGGCGATCGAAGCACCGCGATTTTGTGGTTATTTTGGCAGTCATTGGAGCGGCTATCGGATTGAAATGGTTGATGCCAGCCAGGTTCAGGTGATCTACACTGCCGACCTGCGTCAGGAGCTGCTGGGTGTGTTCACAGATGCCAGCGCCTTCACCGAGATTCAACTCCACTATGATCGTCGACGTCAGCGCTGCCTGATCTGCTAGAGATTATCAGTCATCCTGAATCAGCCCGGCATCCTGAAACTGAGCAAAATGCTCCGGCGCCAGATTATCAAAACGCGTGAAGCGCCCGTGGAATAACAAGTGGATTTTACCGATCGGGCCATTCCGCTGCTTGCCGATGATCACCTCGGCCAAGCCTTTATTTTCCTGGTTTTCAGGGTGATAAACCTCGTCCCGATAAACGAACATGATGACGTCCGCATCCTGCTCAATTGCACCTGAGTTATGACTGATAATCCCGTCCGCCAACCATGACGCATTGCCCGGTACAGTCAGGTCAAAAACCTCTTTATGCCCACAAGAACGAATCTCGACAATACGATCCCAGAAAAGGGTATCACTAGCGAGCAGCTTCATTTTTTCATCATTAAGCCAGTCTGCATAACTCATCAAGGTTTCACGGGAAGGGCAAAAGTTGAAGTGCGCACTTCCGCCATAAGCCGTTCCCCTCAGCGCCGCCATTTTGCGCTGGCTCACCCCCTGGTGCTGCATTTGCGCTTTGACATAATCAAACACTTCACGCGGGAGGGTATCCAGGTTTGTGTTACTTAGCGGGGGTTGCATCGCTAACAACTGATTGACCAAAGGCAGCTGATGGCCAAAAGCTCCGACCTGGCGCAAGTAAAGGTACTGTTGCTCAGACCCTGAGATATCCCCCGTATACCAACCATTACCCTGACCACTCACGACATGGCGAATACGCATGACCACACCAAACCGAAGTAAGAGTAATGCAACATCCTGCACCAGTCGCTCGCTGACCGAGGAAAAGAAAATTTTCAAGCGGCCTGACTTATCCTGGCTCACACTGCCATCGGTTGCCCATAAATGGCGAAGAAACAACCCAACCTGCTGGTTTGAAAGCTGAAACACTCCCGAAGGAATATGTTTCTCTGCTGAACGCTGGTTGAAAACACCCAATTCTTTCAGCCATTTGCCGACCCCCGCCGGATGCCAACGATTGCCATTGCCAGCAATGACCAACTGGTGCCAACGGCCACGACCTGGGTAGCGTGTCACGCGAGACCCCAAGAACTCAGCCGCTTCTGTGACGGCCTGACTGTTTGCTTCACTGGCGGTTGTATAGCGAATAGGCTGCCCTTTTATATAGCTGCCATCTCCCAGCAGGTGAGCCAGCAGAATAAGCGGCTGTTCCTGCCACTCAGTGGGGGTACAGGGTTCATCAACCTGCCTGGCGATCGCAATACGATCCCCTACCGACAACTCATCAACACGCTTCCAATCCCACAGAGCCTTTAATCTGTGTTTTCCCGTACACTGAATATGGCGCCCACTCGCCAAAGTCACCTTGAACACTTCTTTTTCACCAACCGACCAAATCAAATCCGTTTTTGCCGTCTCGATCTGGCCTTTTGGATTGAGTGATAAAACGTCTGGTGTTTGACCAACTAAATCAGCAATCGGCACTAATTGACCATCCGCCAAGAAAACTCGCGTATCTCCAGTCACACATTCACGCAAATCCGACATGATCGGGCGTTTGTTGGTGCGCTGCTCCAGACCTCGGTTCAGCTGTGACAAGGCCACTACCGGGCAGCTGAACTCTTTCGCCAGGGCTTTGAGCGAGCGAGATATTTCAGAGATTTCGGCGGTGCGATTTTCGCTGTTGCCGGGCACACGCATCAGCTGCAGGTAATCCACCATGATCAAACCAATCTTGCCATGCTCCCTCGCTAAACGCCGGGTTCGTGTTCGCATATCATTGGGAGAAAGCCCCGGCGTATCATCAATAAACAAGGGCTTATCTTTGATCATCTGCACACAGTTAGCAATTTTATCCCAATCGTCATCATTGAGGTTGCCGGTACGCACAGCGGTTTGATCCACCCGCCCTAAAGATGACAGCATCCGCATCAGCAACTGCTGGGCTGGCATTTCCATCGAAAAAACCACCACCGCGTCATCAGTGGTGAGCATGGCTTTTTCAACCAGGTTCATCGCAAAGGTGGTTTTACCCATCGATGGACGACCCGCGACGATGACTAAATCAGACGGCTGCAGACCTGAGGTTTTCTTGTTGAGATCATCAAACCCGGTGCTTAACCCCGTCAATCCGCCTTTTTTCATATCCAGCTCGGACAGGGTTTGCAAAAGGTCGGCGGTTAAATCACTGACTCGCTGCGGCCCACCAAAACGTGGACGCTCTTCGGCAATAGTGAAGACCTGGCGCTCCGCGTCATTCAGCAGCTCATCGGTTTTGCGCCCCCCCGGATTGAACGCCACACTGGCAATTTCATTGGCCGCCTGAATCAGTTTGCGGCGAATAGAGCGGTCCTGAACAATGTCGACGTAGGCCAGAATATTACTGGCCGAAGGCGTTTTGGTGGCCAGCTCCATCAAATAGGCCTCACCACCTGCCTCATTGAGCAGATCGCGGGTCTTTAGATTTTCTGCCAAAATGACTGGATCAAAAGGAGAGCCCTTTTCGACCAGTTCACACATGGCTTTGAAAATCAGCTGATGACTGGTTCGGTAAAAGTCCTTGGCAACAAGGCGCTCCATGACCGCATCCATCGACGCATTATCCAGCATCAGTCCACCCAGCACTGCCTGCTCGGCTTCGATGGAATGGGGGGGCAACTTGACCTGAGCGGTCTCCTGATCCGATTGCACGCTAACTGACTCCATAAGAACTTTAGGGCATAAAAAAAGGCACAGAGTAAACCCTGTGCCTTATTCTTACGAGTTGATGCTTATTCTGCAACCACAGAAACGCGCAAAGTCGCGTCCACTTCGGCATGCAGCTGCACCAGAATTTCGTAATCGCCCACTTGGCGCAGCGGACCTTCGGGCAGGCGAACTTCGCTTTTGCTCAGCTCAACACCAGCAGCGGTAGCGGCTTCAGCCAGATCACGCGAACCGATTGAGCCGAACAGCTTGCCCTCTTCACCGGCACGAGAAACCAGGGTGACTTTTTCCAGCGCTTCCAAAGCTGCTTTGCGGGCTTCGGCACCGGCCAGACGCTCAGCGGATGCTTTTTCCAGCTCGGCACGACGCTGTTCAAAAACCTCACGGTTTTCTTTGGTCGCAGGAACGGCTTTACCCTGGGGGATCAGGTAGTTACGGCCATAGCCATTTTTAACACTGACCTCATCACCCAGCGCACCCAACTTACCAATTTTTTCTAACAAAATGACTTGCATTGAATCATCCTCAAGACGTTAGGCTTCACCGTCTCCCGGCGGGGAGGAAGGTGGAGCCAGTCGGTGACGAAAGTTCATCAGACTGTCCGCCATAGCGATCAAAATCAGAAGAACACTGACATAAGGCAGGGCAAATAACAGCAATAGATACAACATGCCCAGCCAAAAACTGTTGTATCCTTTTATTCCAAACACCCCGTGCACCAGTGCAAGACCAGCAACAATCAAGGTTGCCGCCAGAACAGGCAACACCGGGAGCAGGTTGCTCATACCCAGTATCAGTAACAGCAGATTGAGCACCAGCAATGCAGCAAACCAAACTGGCATGCGCAGCCCGTGAAACTCTTGCTGAAACCCACCGGGGTTATATAACAATGATTGCCACCAGCGACCCAGCGCCAGTGCGGCCACCACCATCAAGAACTGCACCGCCGAGATCGCACCATTCAGCAGCAAACCTAAGAGATGTATCACCTCCGCTTGCTGTGCCTGGCTTAGAGACA
>SKHR01000248.1 GCA_007116865.1 Marinospirillum sp.
TGCCGACCAGAATACCGAAAGCCAGCAACAGGTAGGCCGTGTTCCAGCCAAAGGCTTCAGCCAGATACAACCCTCCCGCAGCCCCCACCAGAGTGCCGCCCAGATGCCAGCCCCAAATCGCTGCGGCCGAACCACTGCCATACTGATGCGGCTCAAGTACCTCGATGCGATAGGCATCAATCACGATGTCCTGAGTGGCAGAAATAAAGGTGACAAATAACACCGCCAGAGCCACCCAATAGAGATTGACGGCCGGATCGGTCGTCGACAACAACAGAATCGCCAGAATCAACAGGGTTTGTGTCATCAGCGCCCAACCCCGACGACGCCCAAAACGTCGGGTCAGCCAGGGCAGGCGCAAACGATCCACCAAAGGCGCCCACAAGAAGTTGATCGCATAGGGGGTGGCCGCCAGGGCAAACAGGCCGATTTCAGTACGGCTGACCCCCAGGTCTCGCAGCCAGATCGACAGATTGGAAAAAACCAGGGGGGCAGGCAAGCCGCTGGAAAAACCCAGTGCTAACAGGGTCAGCATGCGCCGATCCTGATAGGGTTTGAACCAGACAGCCAAACGCTGCCAAAGCGTTCTGCTCAGCATTGGGCGTCGCGGATCAAGGCTTTCATACAACGTACGGCTTCCGGTAACCCTGTCATCACGGCACGGGCAATGATGGCATGACCAATATTCAGCTCATGGATACCGGGAATCGCCGCAATCGCCTGGGTGTTGTGATAATGCAAGCCATGCCCGGCATTGACAACCAACCCCAGGGTTTGAGCATAGGCCGCTGCGGTTTGGATGCGAGCCAGCTCACTGGCACGGGCTTCGGCAGTAGTGGCATCAGCATAGGCCCCCGTGTGCAGTTCAATCACTGGCGCACCGGCTTCAACGGCGGCTTCAATTTGTGCTGAGTCTGGATCAATAAACAAGGACACCTCACAACCGGCCTCACGCAAACGGGTAGAGGCCGCTTTCACCGCGGCCAAGTGTCCGCGCACATCCAGACCGCCTTCAGTGGTCAACTCTTCACGCCGTTCAGGTACCAGGCAGACCGCTTCCGGGCGCAGGGTTTCGGCATAACGGATCATGGCTTCGGTCACGGCCATCTCAAAATTCATGCGCGTTTGCAGCACCTGCTGAATCAGCTCGACATCCCGCTCTTGAATATGGCGGCGGTCTTCTCTGAGGTGCAGCGTGATGCCGTCGGCCCCGGCCTCTTCTGCCAGCAAGGCCGCCTGAACAGGATCAGGGTAACGCGTGCCGCGTGCCTGACGCAGGGTGGCCACATGATCAATATTCACGCCGAGCAAAACCTGATGCTTCATGATGTTCTTTCCTGTTGCTGTGATAAAGAGGCCCACAATTGGCGGCTGTGCAATGGACGTTCCCCCAGTAAAGGGGAAAGCAGCATACGGGTCAAGCGCTTAGCGGTTTGACGGGTGGCTTCGCTGCGCCAGTCATCCTGCGCCATCGCCAAAAGCGCAGCACCCAACAAAACATTGGGCTGGCCGGCATCAACAATCGGACAAAAGCCCCGTTCAGCTTGCCAGACATAAGCCTGAGACTCGCTCAGTGGCAGCCCCATCTGATCCTGCCAGACCGGGGCGGCACCCAACAAATCCAACACACTCAGCTCAAAACGCCGCAACGCCGGTTCACGCTGCTCGGCATCCGATAGTAAATTGATCAATAAGGAGTAGTCACGGAACACCCGCTGACAGGGCGCTCCCTGGGGCAGTAAACGGCCAAGCAGTTCATTGGCATACCAGCCACACACCAGGGCTTCACCCTGCAACCAGGCGGGTGCGGCGGTTGATTCCAGACCAACCAGGGTGCGCAACCCCTGACCTGGACGAAGGCTCACTTGCAAAGGGGTGAAGGGTTGTAACAAGGCGCGGTAGCGACTTTTCTGACTGCGAACCCCACGAACCACCACATCAGTACGGCCTTCATCCAGAGTCAGCAGCCAGGCCAGCGCACTGGTTTCACGATAGGGACGAGCATGCAGCAGCCAAGCTGGCTGAAAACCTAGCATTGTGCGACCTTTGCATTCACAAATCGGTGAAGCTCAGTTCAGACCATCGTAACCGAGGCTTTTTAGCGCCCGGTCATCATCCGACCAGTTGCTTTTCACTTTCACCCAAAGATTGAGCATCACCTTGGTTTCAAAGATTTTTTCCATGTCCAAACGCGCGTCGCGGCCGATACTGCGCAGCTGACTACCGGCCTCGCCAATCAGAATTTTTTTCTGTCCGGCCCGTTCAACCAGAATCAAGGCATGAATATTTAACACCCGCCCCTGCTGCTGGTATTTTTCAATCTCAACGGTCACCGAATAGGGCAGCTCTTCGCCCAACTGGCGCATGATTTTTTCACGAATCAGTTCCGCGGCTAAAAAACGACTGCTGCGATCCGTGACCTGATCTTCAGGATAAAAATGCGGGGCTTCGGGCAAATGTGATTCCGCCGCCTGAACCAGCGCATCAACCTGAGTGCCATGTTTGGCTGAAATCGGAATCACCTGATCAAAGGCATATTTTTGACTGACCTCTTCAATAAAAGGCAACAGCGTCGATTTTTCTTCCAGCCAGTCGACCTTGTTGATCGCCAGAATCACCGGGCAGGTGACATATTGCAGGCGCTGCAACACCAGGTTGTCTTCCTCGGTCCACTTGGTGCGATCAATCAAAAAAATCACCACATCGACATCGCGCAGCGCCTGACTGGCCGCATCATTCATGTACTGATTGATGGCTTTGCCCTTGCCGCCTTCAACCCGATGCATGCCGGGGGTATCCACATAGATGGACTGCACCGCTGCCTCGGTGTGAATTCCCAGAATCTGATGCCGGGTGGTTTGCGGCTTTTTACAGGTAATGCTGATTTTCTGCCCTAAAATGCGGTTCATCAGTGTGGACTTACCCACATTCGGACGACCGATCAGGGCGATATAACCACAGCGAGTCGGGGTGGTCGTGCTCATTTTATCTCCAGCGCTTGCAGGGTTTTTTCAGCGGCTTGTTGCTCGGCAAGACGACGGCTTGAGCCGACCCCCAGGGGGCGGTAATCGAGTTGATCCACACCACATTCGACGGTGAAAACCTGCGCATGGGCCTCACCTTCAATATGGATCACCTCATAACGGGGCAGTGCCAACTGACGCGATTGCAGGTATTCCTGCAAGCGGGTTTTGGGATCTTTTTGGGTGTCGGTCAGGGTCAGGCGGGTCTGGCGCTCACCAAACCAGGCCAAAATACGTTCTCGGGTGGCCTCGAGGCCGGCATCCATATAGATCGCGCCGATGATGGCTTCCAGCGCATCGGCAAGAATCGAGTCGCGACGATGACCGCCGCTTTTCATTTCGCCCGATCCCAGGCGCAGGTGGTCGCCGATTTTTAACTCCCGCGCCACTTCGGCCAGCGTCACACCTTTCACCTGACGCGCTCTGAGTCGCGACAACTGACCTTCCCGGGCTTTAGGAAACTGCTGATACAGAGCCTCAGCAATCACAAAATTCAGCACCGAGTCACCTAAAAACTCCAGCCGCTCATTGTTATCCTGACCGTGGCTGCGGTGAGTCAGCGCCAACTCCAGCAGAGCGCGATCCGTAAACGGATGGCCCAGGCGCTTGATTAAAGGTTTCAGTTGATCGATCACACCGCTCACTCAATTGCTCGCATTGCAGTCAGATTAGGCCAGTGAAACAAACCTGGCCAGTGCATCCACACCGCCACGGCCTTGCCCACCAGCGTTGATTCGGGAACAAACCCCACCACCAAAGGCATCCCACGGCCATCCACATAACCGGGAACAGCGATGCAGCCAACTTCCGCGTTGGCCGCAGCCTGGCACCAGAAGCGGCTGTCATTGCTCTGATCGCGGTTATCGCCCATCACAAAATAGTGACCCGCAGGCACTTCAAATTCTGGCAGATCATAAAGGCGCAAAGGCGTGTTATACACCTCATGGGTGGCGGCTCCGGTCTGCTCACGCCACAACCATTCTGCGGGTGATTCACTCGGATGGCGCGTTACCAGTTCGCGCGCAACCGGTTCGCCATTGACCCAAAGCTGTTTGTCTTCATAACGGATTCGATCACCCGGCACACCGACCACGCGTTTGATGTAGTTCAGCCGTTCATCCAGGGGATAGCGAAAAACTGCCACATCCCCCAGCTCAGGGCGGGCACCGCGAATGATTTCTGTGTGACTGACCGGCAGGCGCACGCCATAGCTGAATTTATTCACCAGAATAAAGTCACCGATTTTCAGTGTTGGCAGCATGGAGCCAGATGGAATCTGAAACGGCTCAAACAAAAACGAGCGCAACACCAGTACCAAAGCCAGTACCGGAAAAAACGAGCGTGAATAGTCCACCACCCAACCGGGCCGACTGCCGCGTCCAATGCGCTGGCGACGCTTTTTTTGCAGCCAGAGTTTATCCAGCAGCACCACGACCCCGGTGATTCCTGTGGCAATCACTAACAGCAAGGCAAAGTCAAAATGCATCGATATGGTTCCTGTTTAGCTATCGACCTTAAGAACGGCCAAGAAAGCATCCTGGGGAATTTCAACCCGCCCCACCTGCTTCATGCGTTTTTTACCGGCTTTTTGCTTCTCCAGCAGTTTTTTCTTGCGGGTGGCGTCACCACCATAACACTTGGCTAAAACGTTCTTGCGTAGCGCCTTGACCGTCGAGCGGGCGATGATCTGGCCACCCAGTGCGGCCTGAATCGCGACATCAAACATTTGCCGCGGGATGAGTTCTTTCATCTTCTCAACCAGCGCACGCCCTTTATTGGCGGCCAGATCCCGATGCACAATCAGCGCCAGCGCATCCACCTTCTCACCATTGATCAGAATATCCAGACGCGCCAGCTTGGCTGCCTCAAACCGATCAAAACTATATTCCAGTGAAGCAAACCCGCGTGAGGCCGACTTCAGGCGATCAAAGAAATCCAGCACCACTTCGGCCATCGGAATGTCATACACCAGCTGAACCTGGCTGCCCAAGTATTGCATATCCTTCTGCATGCCGCGTTTTTCGGTACACAGGGTGATGATCGAACCGACCATTTCCTGCGGGGTTAAAATCGTGCAGCGAGCAATAGGCTCACGCATTTCGGCAATGCCCGCTGGATCGGGCAAACGAGTTGGGTTATCCACATAAACCAGCTCCCCGCTTTTCATCAAAATCTCATAAACCACGGTTGGCGCGGTGGTGAGCAGGTCCAGATCATATTCGCGCTCTAAGCGCTCCTGAATGATCTCCATATGCAGCATGCCCAAAAAGCCACAGCGAAAACCAAATCCCAGTGCTTCGGAACTATCCGGTTCGTAAAACAAGGAGGCATCGTTTAAAGACAGCTTTTCCAGCGCCTCACGGAAATCTTCAAAGTCATCCGAAGAGACCGGGAACAACCCTGCGTAAACTTGAGGCTTGACCTTCTGAAAACCTGGCAGGCGTTCAACATCCGGGGTTTTGGCATGGGTGATGGTGTCCCCCACGGGCGCGCCGTGAATCTCCTTGATGCCGGAAACCAGATAACCCACTTCACCAGCGGCCAGGATACCGGTTTCCACCCGTTTGGGGGTGAAGATACCCACACCATTCACTTCCCACTGCTTGCCAGTGGATTTGATGATGATCTTTTCACCCTTTTTCAGGGTGCCATTTTTAATTCGAATCAGAGAAACCACACCCAGGTAGTTATCAA
>SKHR01000123.1 GCA_007116865.1 Marinospirillum sp.
AGCCTTTGAGCGTTTTGCTTTTTTGCATCATCAACACCATGCCAAAAATCAGCCCTGGCATGGCATAGGCCGCGATATCAACCCGCAGCCCCAGACCGGCAATCAGCCAGGCCCCGGTGGTGGTGCCAATATTGGCGCCCATGATGATGCCAATGCCCGCGGCCAGCGTGATCATTTCGGCACTGACAAAAGAGACGGTGATCAGAGAAACCAGGGAGCTGGACTGCATCACCGTGGTACTGATCATGCCAAACGACAGGCTCTTCCAGAGCTTGTCCGTGGACTTCCTGAGCAGAGTTTCCAGGGTGCCGCCAGTGAAGGCTTTAAACCCTTCTTCCAGGCACAGCATGCCGAACATGAACAGCGCCACCCCGGCCGCGATTTCGGTAAAGTCCGAGCTTCGCCAAATCGCCCAAGCCAAGAACAACAGGACCAGGGGCAGAGTAACTTTTTTTATCATGATTTGCCGCTTCCTTAATCAAGGTGTCCAACTAGGGCAGGAATAATTCCGGGTTCACTCGGGCACCATTCAGGCTCATGGTCCAGTGTAGATGAGGACCGGTCGAGCGACCAGTACTGCCCACACGACCAATCAACTGACCTGCACTCACTTCACTACCAACCGCAAGCTCAGCAAACTCACTCAAGTGACAATACAGGCTGGTCAACCCCATGCCATGATCGATCACCAGCGTTTTGCCATTAAAAAAATAATCATTAAGCGCGGTGACCCGCCCCGGCAAGGCGGCCAGAATCGGGGTTCCCTGAGGCGCCGCAATGTCCAGACCGGTATGCGGGTTGCGCGGCTGACCATTGAACACACGGCGAAACCCAAAAGGACTGGAAAAACGTCCTTCCACTGGCTGTACCAAAGCCGGCAAGGGTCGGTGCACAGGGCGAAAGGCATCCATCGCCCCGCGCAGCTCTGGCAGCTCACGCTGCACTCTGGCCTGGTCTTCAGCGGAAAGGCTCACATAACGAAAGTCGACATCCAGGTGTTGCGCCGGATAGTCTTTGGGGGCAACGTCAAAGGGCAGAGGTACTTCACCCTCTCGGGTTTGCCACTGAGCCGCATAAGCACCGGGGGACAGGTCAAGTGGCAAACCCACCCAGGCAAACCACTGTCCCTGGCGTTGGGCAACAAACACCCGCTGCCCTTGGAAAGACACCCAGGGTGGTGCATCACCGCGCTGTGGTATCGATAAAATGGCGATGCCGCCTGGCACTCGCTCCTCTTTAGGCCAAACCCCCTGCGCCCAAACCGGAACCACCCAAAGCAACAAAAACACCCCGACTAAAACACGATGGATTCTCATGGGTTTTGATCTCCCTCCAGGGCGGTCACCTGACAGGTTAATTGTCCTTCGCCTAAACGCACCCTGAGGGACTGGTTCAGTGCCACCTGATCAGCACGCCTGACCAATGCCCCCTGGGTTGTGGTCACCAGCGCGTAACCACGTGACAGGGTGTTCAGGGGACTCATTGCCGCCAAACGCCCGGCTAAAGCGCCCAACTGCTGTTGGTTGAACTGATGTTTTGTTTGCAGGCTGCGATCCAGACGCTGACCCAGGGTCACAACCTGGCTTTGTGTGAATTGCAGGGACTGAGCCGGTGATGCGGCGGCCAGACGCTGCTGCAGGCGCTGCAAACGTTCAGCCTGATCCGCCAGTCGACGTTGCGGATGCTGTGCCTGCAGGCGTTGTTGAGTCTGCTGCAGACGCTGGGCTTCACGACTGAAAACCGGCTGCAACTGCTGGGCACTAACCGCTACTCGATCCAGCGCCTGGATCGCTCCTCGCAACACAGCGCCCATTTGATGCTGTAACCAGCCCTGTTGACGAGCCAACTGTTCATGCAGTGCCTGGCGATCTGGAGTGACACACTCCGCTGCCGCCGTCGGGGTTGCCGCACGCAAGTCACTGACAAAGTCCATCAGGGTGGTGTCGGTTTCGTGGCCGATGCCACTGACCCAGGGCCAGGGCGAATTGGCAAACAAACGCACCAAGCCTTCATCATTGAAGGCCTGCAAGTCTTCGATACTGCCGCCACCGCGAACCAGCAGCAGTACATCCGGCTGACCTTTTCGCTGCGCCAGAACCCAGGCCTGGCGCAGGCTGGCAAGGGCTTCACGCCCCTGAACCACTGCTGGATACAACCACACCTCGGCCAAGGGCCAGCGCCGCTGAATCACTTGTAGCACATCCTGCAAAGCGGCCCCCTGGTCCGAGGTGATCACCCCGATACGCTGAGGAAAACGCGGTAAGGGGCGTTTTCTGGCTGGATCAAACAACCCCTCTGCGGCCAGTTGTTTTTTCAAGGCCTCCAGGCGCAGCAGGGCATCGCCTTCACCACTAAAACGCAGTCCCTGGACTAAAAACTGATACTGGCCACGCGCTTCAAACAGGCTGACCTGGCCTTGCAGGGTCACCTGCTCGCCTTTTTTGGGCACCCGCACAACCCGCTGATTGTGCCCACGAAACATCACACAGCTTAACTGTGACTGCGCATCTTTCAGGGTGAAGTACCAGTGCCCGGAGGCATGGGCGGTCATCTCGGCAATTTCACCCTCCACCCAGACACCGGCCAGCTGTTTTTCCAGCAGCTGGCGCGCCTGGGCATTGAGTTGTGAAACACTGAGGCTGGCCTGAAGGGCAGGCGGGCGGGGTGCCTCAAATCCTGCACGGGGCATGGGTTAAAATCCGATCAACGCAGCCACCGGCATGCCGGCCATCTGCGCCAGAATGCCGACCAGCACCGTGGTCACCAGATTCAAACCTAGAAAGACAAAGATGGGTGATAAGTCCAACCCACCCAGACTGGGAATAAAACGCCGTACCGGTGCCAGTAAAGGCTCAATCAATTGATGCACCAAAAGTGCTCCAGGGTGTGAAGCCTGGGGGGCCACCCAACTGAGAATGATGGAGATGATCAAGGCAAAGAAATAAATATCCAGTGCGGTTTTGACCGCACCGGCCACCCCGCCGACGAGGATGCTGCCCAGCCCGGCAATCTGACCGTGCATTTGCAGTACCAGAAAAATCCCTAGCGCCTTGATCACCACTGCCAACAAAAAACTGGCTGGATCAATTCGACCCACGGGTCGCAACAGCATTTGCATGGGGCGCACGACCGGATTAGTTGCACTCACCACGCCTTGAGTGATGGGATTAAAATAATCCGCTTTGCTGAGGTGCAACAAAAACCTCAGCATGACGATGAAGGTCATCAAATGAAATATCAGCTGGATGAAACTCGCCAAGCCTGCGCCCATGATTGTCTCCGTTTGCTTAGGATGCCTTAGATTAACTAGGCCTGCTGGCCGTCTAGTTTACTTGAAGCCGCCACTCAGGTTCAGCCTTTTTCACTACCCGCTGATAACTCCTGAGCCAGACTTTTAGCACGCAACGCAGCAGCCTGTGCGGCACCATCCACCAAAGCGACCAGTCCGCCCTGGACGAAATGCTGGATCGCCTGTTCGGTGGTTCCGCCAGGCGAAGTCACCTTACGCCGCAGCTCTGCTGGCTCATCACCGGACTCCAGCAGCATTTTGCCTGCACCAAACGCGGTGCCTTGCGCCAGTTGCAGCGCCAGTTCTGGCGGCAAACCCAGGTTTTTCCCTGCCGTGGCCAGCGCCTCGGTCAAGAGAAAATAATAGGCTGGCCCGGAGCCGGATATCGCCGTCACCGCATCCAGCAAAGGCTCTTCTTCCACCCAGTAACCGGCGCCCGTCGCCTCACTGACTCGTTCAATCCAACTGCGCTGAGTGGCACTCACACCGGCCTGAGCATAAAGCCCGGCCACCCCGACGCCTAATAAAGAGGGGGTGTTCGGCATACTGCGGGCAATCGCCAGACCACCACCCACCCAGTTGTCTAGCTGGGCGGTGGTCACACCAGCCGCAATGCTCATCAGCAAGGGGCGAACCTGTTGCAGGGCCGGAGCCAAGGATTGACACACAGCCCTCATGACCTGAGGTTTGACGGCCAGGATCACCAGCTCAGCGGCGACCACGGCCTGAGCGTTATCCTGAGTTGTGTTCACCCCCTGCGCCTGCCAGGGTGTGAGTTTATCCAGCCCCGGATCTGACAGGGTGATCTTATCCGCAGGATAACCCTTTGCCAGCAGGCCAGAAAGGATCGCACTGGCCATGTTGCCAGCACCAATAAAGGTGATACGAGGAGCGGGGGTTGAGGTCATGACTTCTCCAAAATTGATCAAAACAGGCGTCAGTCGCGGGCACCAAAAATCGCGGTACCGATCCGAACCAGGGTCGAACCTTCGGCGATCGCGGCTTCCAAATCGCCACTCATGCCCATCGACAGGGTATCCAGACGGGCATCTGGCCAGCGTTGTTGCAATTCGCGCTGCAATGCGGCCAACTGAGCAAAAGCGGCTCGTTGCTGGGTCGGATCGGAACTGGGCGCGGGCAGGCACATCAGTCCACGCCATTGTAACCGAGGCAGTGCCTGAACGGCGGCAGCCAAATCGGGCAGCGCCTCTGGTGTCGCACCGGATTTACTGGCCTCCTGGCTGACATTCACCTGAATCAGAACCTGCAAAGGGGGTTTATCCGCCGGGCGCTGATCATTGAGACGCTGCGCCAGCTTTAATCGATCCAGGCTGTGCACCCAGTCAAAGGCCTCTGCCACATTTCGGGTTTTATTGGATTGCAGCGGCCCTATAAAATGCCATTCCAAGTTCGCTGTCTGTGCCAGTGCCGCCTGTTTTTCCAGCGCCTCTTGCAGATAGTTTTCACCGAAAGCCCGCTGTCCCAAGGTTATCGCCTGGCGTAGTGCATCCACTGGCTGCTTTTTGCTCACCGCCAGAATATTGACCTCGGACGGGTGTCGACCAAACTTGATGCAAGCCTGCTCTACCTGTTTTCTTACCTTTGCGATATGCTGAGCAATATGTGTGTGTGACATCTTGTGAGCCTGTTGTTCACTGTCCACCCCTGAAATTGGAATGCTCAGAGGATTGCCTGACTCATGGATATTACAGAATTGCTCGCCTTCTGCGCAAAGCAGAATGCATCCGACCTTCATCTCTCTGCTGATTTACCACCCATGATCCGTGTTGACGGCGATATCCGCCGCGTCAATGTCCCGCCCATGGAGCACAAAGAAGTTCGCGCCATGGTGTATGACATCATGAACGACAAGCAGCGGCGTCAGTACGAAGAGTTTTTTGAAGTCGACTTTTCTTTTGAGCTGCCCGGCCTGGCGCGTTTCCGGGTCAATGCCTTCAACCATAACCGGGGGGCGGGTGCGGTTTTCCGTCTGATTCCTTCAAAAATACTGACCATGGAAGAGCTCGGCTTAGGCAGTATTTTCCGCAACCTTTCCATGCTGCCCCGAGGACTGGTGCTGGTCACCGGACCAACTGGCTCGGGTAAGTCCACCACCCTGGCAGCCATGCTGGACCATATCAATGAGCGCAAGAATGCCCACATCCTCACCATTGAGGACCCCATTGAGTTTGTGCACGAATCCAAGCGCTCACTGGTCAACCAGCGTGAAGTGCATCGTGACACTCTGGGTTTCACCGAAGCCTTGCGCTCCGCGCTGCGTGAAGACCCTGACGTGATTCTGGTCGGTGAGATGCGCGACCTGGAAACCATTCGTCTGGCCCTGACCGCGGCAGAAACCGGTCACATCGTCTTTGGCACCCTGCACACCACCGGCGCGGCCAAAACCATTGACCGGAT
>SKHR01000088.1 GCA_007116865.1 Marinospirillum sp.
CTGGGCGGTAACAGAGGAACGATACAAAAGCTCGTCAGCCACATGGAACATCTGGCCGTCACAAATCGGTTGCAGCGCAATACAGTAGTTATTATCTGTCACACCATCACCAAGCGCTTTACATATTCTCCTCATCTTAACCTAGAGCCGCGCCAAAAACACCGAAAGACGCCAGCTAAGATATAAAAAAACCGCCACATTAAGTGGCGGTTCATAAAATCAGAAATCGGACTGAATCAGTTCTGATTTTCCATCTGCTGCTTGATCAGGTCACCAATGGTGGTTGGACCTTCTTGTTCAGCCTGAGCTTCACGCTGAGCAGCCAGCGCCTGGTCGGCTTCGGCCTTCTCTTTCGCTTTGATCGACAGGCTGATCACGCGGTTCTTGCGATCCACATTGACGATACGGGCTTCAACTTCATCGCCTTCCTTCAGAACATTGCGCGCATCTTCTACCCGCTCAGCACTGATTTCAGAGGCTTTCAGAATAGCCTGAACTTCGTCATTCAAAGCAACAACGGCTTCTTTAGGCTCAACGCTGACCACCTTACCTTTCACGATCGCACCCTTGTCATTGACGGACAGGAATTCGTTGAAAGGATCACTTTCCAGCTGCTTGATACCCAAAGAGATGCGCTCACGCTCTGGATCAATCGACAGGATGATGGTTTCCACTTCTTCGCCTTTCTTGAACTTACGCACGGCTTCTTCGCCGGTTTCGTTCCAAGAAATATCTGACAGATGAACCAGACCATCGATGCCGCCATTCAGGCCAACAAAGATACCGAAATCAGTGATTGATTTGATCGCACCAGAGATCTTGTCACCTTTGTTGTACTGAGAAGAGAACTCTTCCCAAGGATTCGCACGGCACTGCTTGATGCCCAGAGAAATACGACGACGCTCTTCATCGATATCCAGAATCATCACATCGATTTCATCACCCAGGCTGACAACCGCTTTAGGATTGACGTTTTTGTTAGTCCAGTCCATTTCGGAGACGTGAACCAGACCTTCAACCCCTTCTTCCAGCTCAGCAAAACAGCCGTAGTCAGTCAGGTTGGTGATCCGTGCCTTAATGATCGAATTTTCTGGGTAACGGGCTTTGATTTGAATCCATGGATCTTCGCCCAACTGCTTGAGGCCCAAAGATACACGGTTGCGCTCACGGTCAAACTTGAGCACTTTAACGTTGATTTCGTCACCCACGGCAACGATTTCAGAAGGATGCTTGATGCGCTTCCAAGCCATATCAGTGATATGCAGCAGACCGTCGACACCGCCCAGATCCACAAACGCACCATAGTCAGTCAGGTTCTTAACGATACCTTTAACTTCCTGACCTTCAGCCAGGTTAGCCAGCAGCTCTTCGCGTTCAGCTGAGTTTTCTGCTTCCAGAACCGCACGGCGGGAAACCACCACGTTGTTACGCTTGGCATCCAGCTTGATCACGCGGAAGTCCAGCTCTTTGTTTTCCAGGTGCGTGGTATCACGAACAGGGCGTACATCCACCAAAGAACCAGGCAAGAAGGCACGAATGCCACTGACATCAACTGTGAAGCCACCTTTGACTTTACCGTTGATGATCCCTTTAACAATTTCGTTTTTCTCAAATGCCGCTTCCAGTTCAATCCAAGATTCTGCGCGGCGCGCATCACTGCGTGAAACTCGGGTTTCACCAAAGCCATCTTCAATGGTTTTCAAAGCAACCAGAACTTCGTCACCTTCTTTCAGGTCTGCAGCGCCTTCAAACTCACTCAGAGGAATCACGCCTTCAGACTTCAGACCCGCGTTCACGGTCACCCAGTCGCCATCGATATCGACGATGGTGGCTTTAATAATGGAACCCACTTCCATGTTGACTTGTTGCAAGCTTTCTTCAAAGAGATCAGCAAAGGATTCAGTCATGAATTTTACTCAATTAATCAATGTGATGCAGCTTAACGCTGCTCTCCGCGCCACCAGCAAACGCGGGCCTGTACATACCACCGATTCAGGGTGTTAACGCCGGTTAAGCCTGCACATGCTTTCTGGATACGGCTGCCTGTGCACACTATGACACACCTAAAACGGTCTCCTTACTTCCTATCGGCCAAACATCGAACGAACCTTTAAGTCATTCAACTGACCAGACCTCGGCGAGACGCCTCAGCAAGAATAAGGTCAACGACTTCTGTGATGCTCATGCACGTGGTATCAAGCTGCAAAGCGTCTTCTGCGGGCTTTAAGGGCGCAGTCGCTCGCTGCATATCACGCGCATCTCGCTCCATAATGTCATTTTTAAGGTCGGATAGACTAGCAGTTATCCCCTTTTCTCGCAACTGTTCAAAGCGTCTACGCGCCCGCTCATCGGCACTGGCGGTCAAAAAAATCTTCAAGGGTGCCTGCGGAAAAACCACCGTACCCATATCCCGACCATCACACACCAAACCCGGCGGCTCACAAAAGGCACGCTGACGCATCAACAAGGCCTCACGCACCTGAGGCAAAGCAGCCACTAAAGAAGCCAGCTTGCCAACCCGCTCAGTGCGTAATGTCTGGGTCACATCCTCACCTTCCAGCACCACACACACACCGCCCGCCGCCGAGTCAGCCAGGAACTGCACATCCAAATGCTGTGCCAACACCCCTAGTGAAGCTTCGTTATCTAGCGCCACCCCATGATGCTCAGCAGCCAGGCCAACTAGACGATACAGCGCACCAGAGTCCAGCAGATGCCAACCCAGGGTTTCTGCAACCTTCAGACTGACGGTGCCCTTGCCTGCCCCGCCCGGCCCGTCCAGAGTGATCACCGGACATTCCTTTTCAGTCACTTGCATGACATTCACCTCATTGTGAGACAGGACTGGCCTGCCAGCTTTCGAGCAGCTCACGCCACGGACCTTCCAGAGAGATCGCACGCTTCGCCTCGGCATCAGTAACCACAAAGGTCACATCGGCATCGACCACCACCTCACCGGTTGCCTGATGGGTGATCACCTGCTGCATGACCGCACTTTTACCACCGATTCGGCTCAGGCATGTAGAAATTTCCAACACATCATGCACCAGTGCGGCACGGCGATAATTGATATTGATATTAACGACCGCCAACCCCATGCCCGCTTGGGTAAACCGATCAATATCAGCTTGACGCTCCAAAAAATCCCAGCGGCCTTCTTCCAGAAATTCCAGAAAACGAGCATTGTTAACATGCCCATAAATATCAAGGTGGTAACCTCGGACTTTGATTTGAACTTGGGTTTGCATAGATGTCTCGAAACGGGAGCCTGCCTTGACTGATGGCAGGCTCTTTTTGGGAAGGATTACAGGGTCAAACGCCGCTCACTGGCTGTGATAAAGGCCTGCTTGAGCGCCTCATAGTCATGTACAGCCGGGAACTGAGGAAACTCATCAATCACACGTTGGGGCGCATGGAACAGAATGCCCTGCTCTGCCTGGGTCAGCATGGTCGTATCGTTATAGGAGTCACCGGCAGCAATCACCCGGTAGTTAAGCAACTGAAATGCTCGCACACTCTGGCGCTTAGGATCACGTTGACGCAACAGATAGTCGGTCACCCGCCCGCTCTCGTCGACCACCAGCTTATGACACAGCAAGGTCGGATGCCCCAGCGGCTTCATCAGCGGCATGGCAAATTCATAAAAGGTATCCGACAGGATCACCAACTGAAAACGCGCGCGCAGCCAGTCAACAAACTCCACCGCACCGGGCAAAGGCTCCAGCTCGGCAATCACGGCCTGGATGTCAGGCAGCTTCAGGCCATTTTCATCCAGAATCCGCAGGCGCTGACGCATCAGCACATCATAATCTGGCACATCGCGAGTGGTGGCTTTGAGGGCTTCAATGCCTGTTTTTTCCGCAAAGGCTATCCAGATTTCAGGGATCAACACCCCTTCCAGGTCCAGGCAAGCAAGTTCCATAACGATCCTTTTTTCAGTCAAATTTCAGTCAAAAGCTGAGTTGTCACTCGATCAGCCAGTCATTATACGGAGGATTTTCAGCGAAGGCACCCAGCTTGGCTAACGTGACGGCAAACGCAAACCCTCAAACATCTGCTCTATCTCTTGTCGGCTGTCGGCCTTCAGTGCCTTATCAACCGTATCTCGATCCAGATGAGCCGCCAGCTTTTCAATAAACTCATACAGGTAGCCGCGCATAAAGCTGCCTTTACGTATGCCCAAACGAGTAATGCTAGGCTCAAACAAATGACTGGCATCCAACGTCTGAAGGTCTTTTTCCTCCGCATCTGCGGCCATGTGGGCCACGATACCTATCCCCACCCCAAGACGCACATAGGTTTTAATCACATCCGAGTCTGCGGCAGTGAACACGATTTTCGGCACCAGCCCCGCTTCCGCAAAGGCACGATCCACCTTCGCTCGCCCAGTAAAACCATGAACATAGGTCACCAGTGGATAGTCCGCCAAAGCCTCTAGGGTCAGCGCCTCCACACGGGTTAACGGGTGATCCTGTGGAACCAGTACACAACGGTTCCATTGATAACAGGGCAAGGTGACCAGATCGTTATAAGTGGCAATGGATTCGGTCGCAATCGCCAGGTCTGCTTCACCATCCGCCACCATTTGTGCAATCTGTGGTGGTGTGCCCTGACGCAAACTCAGGGTCACATCCGGATATTTTTCCATAAACTCATGAATGATGGCCGGCAGGATATAACGCGCCTGAGTGTGGGTGGTTGCCAGCACCAGGCTGCCTTTGCGTTCACTGCTGTACTCCTGCGCCACCTTGCGAATATTGTCAGCGGTTCGCAGCATTTCACCAGCCAGGCGTAAAATTTCATGGCCTGCCGGTGTGATTCGAGTCAGGTGTTTGCCGCTGCGTGCGAACACCTCAACGCCCAGCTCGTCTTCCAGCATGCGAATCTGCTTACTGATGCCCGGCTGAGAGGTAAAAAGGGTTTGTGCCGTTGCCGAGACATTCAGGTCGTGATGGGCGACTTCCCAGATATATTTGAGCTGCTGTAGTTTCATGGCCAGTCCTACAAAAAAGGCATAAAAAGAAAAAAGTAAATTACCATAAAAAATATATAGGAACCGAACTGACTGCAATGCCCAAGCCAAAAAAAACCTCCCAAAAAGGGAGGTTTTTCAGCAATCCGAGACTTAGCTCATATTCTGAACATCATCCGGATCCGGATCTCGCCCTTGAGCGGGTGAGCCTGGCTCCTGTAGTTCATTGTCAGCCATTTGCGCCTGCATTCTCTGTTCAGCCAATTGCTGATCGGGATCAGGCTGCGATACGGACTGCTGGTTTTGGGCGATTTCAATCGCTGGGCGGATGATCGTGCCAGAGGGTCGATTCGCATCATAAAGCGGCACCTGCTCGCTGGTTTCACCCAGACGCGTCACCACATCCGAAGGTTGAGTCGAAACACTCGCGGCCACGGTGTCGGCTGCCTGAACGCCGCTGCTGGCAACCGGACGACTTGATGCCTGCTCCTCGACCGATTGGCTGACCTCCTGCTGACTCTGGATACTGCGGATATCCTGAGACTGGCTCTGACGAAGACTGACCGCCATGCGGTTATTAACATCTGACTCAATCATGCGAACACCCCCAGCCCTAAGGCTTATCAGCTATCTCTCTTAGCTTAGATAATCGACCC
>SKHR01000225.1 GCA_007116865.1 Marinospirillum sp.
CGAATGAGCCTGCAAACCCTGGTACAAAAAGCCTGTCACAATCCAGCGGACGCCTATAATGTCAAGGAGCGGGGTTATCTGCGTGAAGGTTATTTTGCTGACCTGGTGCTGGTTGATCTGCAAGCCACTCAACTGGTTGATAAGGCGTCTTTGCTGTACAAGTGCGGCTGGTCGCCCTTTGAAGGGCATCGTTTTAACAGCCAGATCATGACAACCTGGGTCAACGGGCAGATTGCCTGGGATCAGGGTCAGCTGTGCGGTGAGCCCTTGGGTCAGCGCCTGAGATTTAATCGTTAAGGAGCCGGTGTGAGCAACCAGGGTTTTTGGAAGTCTTTGGAAAATCAGCCTCAGGGAACTCAGTTTCCCTGGGCGGAAGTGCTTGAGCAACTGGTTTTTAACGAACAGGGCTTGATCACTGCGGTTGCCCAGCAGCACGATACGGGTGAAATCCTGATGCTGGCCTGGATGAATCGGCAAGCGATTGAAATCACTTTGCAAGAAGGCCAGGTCTGCTATTGGTCACGCTCACGTCACAAACTCTGGCGCAAGGGCGAAAGCTCGGGTCAGGTACAGCGGTTAAAAGCGCTAAAAATTGACTGTGATGGGGATGCCTTGTTGCTGCAAGTTGATCAACAAGGCCCGGCTTGTCACACCGGACGTCGGGGCTGCTTTTTTTATGAGGTCCGGGATCAAAGTGTGACCATCCAAACCGATCCGCTGATCAGCCCCGATCAGCTCTACGCCAAATCCTGAATGCACCCGATCATCAACAAACTACGACTGCCTTTGCAAGGATTGCGCTGGCTGGTGGCGCGCCTGTTGATCGGCCTGGTGCGTTTTTATCAGCTGTTCATCAGTCCACTCAAACCGCCGAGCTGTCGTTTTTATCCGACCTGTTCCAGCTACACGATTGAGGCCTTGCGCTTGCATGGCCCGATCAAAGGCAGCTGGTTGGCACTGCGACGGATCAGCAAGTGCCATCCCTTGCATCCGGGCGGCTTTGACTGGGTGCCAGGCACGGAGCCGGATGCCCAGTCCAGCTCTAAATCCCAAGAAGCTCCGTCAGCAATTCAGTCAGCCAGCCAGCCAGAAGCTTACTCAGAAAGCATCGCGCCCACTCAAAAATCTTCCGCCAGCCAAAAAGAACCCAAGGGGTAGGTCTGTCCATTGATCAACAGCGCGGCTTGCTGCTCGCCAGCATAGTGACGCCTGGTAGTCAGGGGTTTGAAGCGGTGCTGATAAGTCAGGGTCAGGGTTTGATTGGCCGCCAGGGGCGGGCAGGCCAGGCGAAAAGGTTTGCGGTAAAAAGCGCCTGGTTTGCGACGTTTAAAGCTGAGCACCAGATAAACCAGGGGGGCGGTCGAGGTCGCTTGACGGGCATGCAGGGTGGCACTCAGGGTCAGGCAGGTATTGGCGGCGCAGGTTTGGGGGGTCAGGCTGGCGTGCTGCAATTCCAGGTCGGCATCCGGTTCATGCCCCAGCAGCGCCAAAGCGCGTGGATGGGCGGACTTGAGCAGGCTACGCAGGGCGTGACGCAGGAGTTGCTGGCGCGCAGGCGGAGCATCTGACCACCAGTCTTCAACCAGGGTCAACATCGACTCAGGATGGGTTTTGCTCCAGTCGTTCAGATGGTTGGCAACCGAGCGGCGCACATAGGCCGATGGATCATCTCTTAAGGCTTCCAGACAAGCACGAACCGGCGTTGCCGGGTCTTCGATCAATACCGGTAAACGGCTGGCCCAAGGCAGGCGAGGGCGGGTCGCCTCAGAAACCAGGCGGCGAACGTGCTCATTCTCGTCTTCAACCCAGGCATTGAGTTTGGCATACACCTCGACGGGCCAGCGCTGAATGAAAGGGCGCAGACAAAACTCGCTGGTGAAACGCTGGGTCAAAAAATACTGAGTCTCCAGTGCCTCGGCAGGCCAATCAAGTGCATAGTCGGCAATATAAAAACTATCCGGCAAAAACTGAAAGGCATTGAATCCAGACGGTTCATCCGATGGGGTCAGCTGTGCCCAGGATTGGCGCAACAGCGTCAGCGCATGCACAGGGTCTGCAGGTAGCTGTGCATGCAGGCAACGGCTGAGCTGACGCCCTCGATCCATCAGCCCCAGCGCTTCAAAACCGTCCATTGCCTGACGTTGAAAAGCCGCTGGATCAAAAGCGGGATAAACCGCCGCAATGCGCTGGCTCAGCGCGACAACTCGCGCTTCACCATAGTCATCTACCAAGCGTTTTGCCATGCGGGTTCAGGCCTGTGTTTGATAGTGCTGTGCCAGGGCAAAAATTCTTTCGAGCATCGCATGCAGGCCATTGCTACGTGTTGGGCTCAGGTGACGATCCAGACCCAGGGCAGACAAAAAGTCAGGCGGTGTTTGCAAAATTTCAGCCGGGGTACGCTGGTCATAAATGCGCAGCAAAATCGCGATCAAACCTGACACGATGGCCGCATCACTGATCGCGTTGAGTTTTAAACGCCCTTCGGCATATTCATGACGTATCCAAACCTGCGACTGACAGCCCTCAATTTTATACTCAGCGGTTTTCCACTCATCAGGATAGGTCGGCAGGGCTTTGCCCAGATCGATGATGTACTGATAACGATCCATCCAGTTGTCAAAAAAATCGAACTCTTCCAATAGGGTTTGTTGTTCAGCCTGTGCAGACATGGTGGGTGCCTTGATTAGATTTAACGAGGGGTCGAACGAGGGTTGCTGACCTGCATTCGATCCGATGAAGATAAGCGGATTTGCTGTCCTTCCTGGGTGATGAACTGGCGATCACCGAGGTTTTTACGCGCCACCCAGTAAAGGTTCTGGCTGCCATCATGGGGATTGGTCACTTCGACCTTGAGCAACTGGTTTTGATGATGCCAGTTGTATCCCGCTGCAATCACACCAGAAACCAGCACAAAGCCGACACACAGGGCCAAAAACCACTTGAATGGGAAGGGTCGGGGCTGAGTATGGTCTGTCAGGGCGGGCCGATTGGGGTGAGCCGATGTCTGGGACTTGAGCTGGCGCTGATGACGCCAATAAAAATAGGCCAGCAAGCAAACGGCCCCGGTCACAAGAATTTTACCCAGCATCAAAAACCTCCCACTTTGGATCGCACGCAGTGTAACAAACCCCGCTAGGGCGTGTCCTCATCTTCCGCCCATGGGGCAGTCCAGCTTTGTTTCTGGCTTTGCGCCTGCCAGGCTTCGTCTTCTTCATGCAGGTAAATCCGAGTGGTGGCCAGACTGGCGTGGCGTGCATTGCGTGCCAGATATCTCAGCTCAACCCCGGCATTGGCCTGATGCGTGATGGATGTATGCCGAAACCAGTGAGTAGAGGTTTTTTCCAGGCGTGATGCCATCTCCGGTGCACTGACACTCAGTGCCAGGCTGGCCTCCTGGGTGAGATCCTTCATGGTGCGATAAATCATATTGGCGCTGATACCCTTGCTGCCTTTCAAGTCACGAATCAAGGGGGAGGCATCCTCAGTTGCGGGCAGGGGAGAGAGCCCCAAGTGATTTCGATAACGATTGATCGAAGCAATGCAGGCCTCACTGACTGGAATCTCCGCGTATTTCCCGCCCTTGCCTTGCACCGACCACCACCAGTGTCCGCGTTTTTGAAAAAAATCATTCATCCGCGCATTGGCAACCTCATGCACACGTGGCGCCAACAAATACAAAAAGGCCAGCAGCACTCGCCAGCGTTCGAGCTGTTTGGCACGAGTGTCTGAATCAGCGGTTTGATGTTGAATATAGTCGATCAGCGCATCCCAGGTTTCCTGATCCAGGTGACGTTCACGAACCTTGCGCGCATCCTGTCTCGGTGCCTTTTGGCGCATGAGTTGTAGCGGATTGCCTGCCAGATATCCCGCGCTATGCAAGTAATGAAACAGTCCTTTGAGCACCCGCAGAGCATGTTGTTGGCTGGTTTGGCTTAATGGACCCTGAAACGGGCGCCAGTCTGGGCTGTGGCGAGGTGCTCGACCATGACCACACCAGCGCGCTGTGGGCTGTGGATCAGCGAGAAAACGCTGGTAATCGTATAAATCCTGACGATTCAGGCTGGAAAATGCCTTGCCTTGTTCCAGCCAACACCAAAGCAGCAGGCGTTCGGCTTCCTTGCGATAGGTACGAAAGGTTTGGGGTTGCTCCTGATATTCCATCAGCCAGCTTTGGATGGCCTCCAAATCTGAATGGGCATCAATCTGGCAGATTTGTGTGGCCGGTGGGCGATTCTCACCATAACGGCCGCTGAGTTCATCCGGTAGATTGGTAATGCGTTCCAGTGGCTGGGGTGCAGCAGATAATGCCAGATCTAGACTCATTTTTTTGCCTCGTCATATCCCAGGGTTTTGCCTCAAATTTGACCTTAACGCCCCGATAATCCTATTCATGATAATAACGGTTATCATGAATAAGTCAATATCCAGTGTTAAATAATTTACGTAATACGTAATTTATACTATGCTAACGCCAATCCTATTCTTTCCTATTATTCTTTGAGGAAAAAACCATGGCCAGACAAGGTGTGCAATACGATCAGGTGGCGGCCTGTGCTGAAACCCTGCTCGCTCAGGGTGAACATCCCGCGATACAGAAAATTCGCGACATGCTGGGCAGCGGCAGTTTTTCCACCATCAGTGAACATCTGCGCCAGTGGAAAATCAGTCAAAAAACTCAGGCTACCGAATTCATGCGTCAGAACCGGGATTTACCTGATCCCTTGTTGCAGATGTTGCGTCAGGTCTGGCAAGAAGCCTGTGCTCTGGCTGACGAGCGTTGTGAGGATTTTCAAACTCAGCTGGAACAAAGCACGCACGCAGCGATTGCTGAGGCCCAGGCTGCAACCAAGCAGGCAGAAGACGCTTTTCAGCAAAGCCAGGCAGCCTTGCGGGATCTGGAAAAGGCACAGGCTGAACTGAAAACGCAGCAGCAGTTGCTGCAAGCCGAGTTAAGTCAAACCCAGGCCCAGCGGGATCAGTCACGAACAGCGGAGGCCGAGCTTAAAAACCAGCTCCATCAGCAGCAAACGCAGATCAAACAATTGCAGTCACGCCTGGATGAAACCCAGCAGGCCTGGGAAGATAAAGAAAACCGGCTCATGGCTCAGCATCAAGCCGCCCTCACCCGTTTAGAAGCCCGCTATGAACAGGATCAGGCGCGTTGGCTTAAAGAAGTGGATCAGGCAAGAATGCAGCGCCAGCAAGCGGAGAAACGTCATCTGGAACAACAACAGCGGCTGGACATGCAAAAGCAGCAAAGTGACCAACAGCTTGAGCAGGCACAAAAAACGCTGGCAAATGAAGTGCAGGAGAAAAACCAGCTGCAACTCGCTCTTCAGGCACTGACCAGCGAGAAATTGCAGTTATCCCAACAGCTTAAGCAGTTAAAGCAGGACTGGCAAAGCCTGTCGGCTGCCCATGCAGAACTCAAAGCCGTCACTGGTCACCATCGTTATCAGCCGCTGATTCTCAATAGCTAGCGGCTGATAAACA